>NZ_JBHTSW010000015.1:0-122029 GCF_042794945.1 Rhodococcus sp. NPDC056506
GCATGGCGGAACGCTCAGGGCCGAGCCGGATACTTCCTTGCATTCTGGTGGGCCTCGGTGCCTTCCTTTTGGCCATCGCCATCCTCATTCCTACCTACACGGTAGGCAAGCTGGAGAAGACGCCACTCGACCTCGAGGTGACCACCGTCGCCACGGGCACCGGTAGCGTCCTCAACTCGGCGGCCCTCCTCGGTGGTAAGGCACAGGTCGACACCAACGTGCCGATCGTCGCTCAGCGCTACGTCACCACGCAGGACCCGTCCGACGCCGACATCATCACCGTCGAAGCCGGCCAGACGGTCCGTCGTACCGACAAGCAGGGCGACACCGGGCTGCTGACCGCAACCCTGGACCGCGTCACGCTCGATCGCGTCAGCTCGATGCCGACCAACGATCCGGTCGGAACCGTCCAGACCTCCAGCGACCAGCCCGCCGAAGAAGTTTCCCGCGACGGTCTGCAGTACAAGTTCCCGTTCAACACGGAACAGAAGAGCTACCCCTACTTCGACCTGAACGCTCGCGCCACGAAGGACATCGACTTCGTCGAAGAGACCGAGATCAACGGTCTGAAGGTGTACCACTTCCAGCAGACGATCGATCCCGTCGACCTGTCGAAGGTCGTCAACTCCCCCACCAACAAGCTGAGCCTGCCCGCCGACACCTGGGGCGTTCCCGGTGGCGCTACTCCGATCACGATGACGCGTTGGTACACCAACGTCCGTGACCTGTGGGTCGAGCCCAAGACCGGCGTTGTCGTCAAGGGCCAGGAGCAGTTGCACCAGTACTACGGACGCAACAAGGATGCCGTCGACGTCGAGGTTCTCAAGGTCACCCTGCCCTTCGACGAAGCGACCATCGAGTACCAGGTCCAGCAGGCACGTGACGGCATGGACAAGCTCTCGCTCTTCGGCCGCACCGTCCCGATCGTGGCAGGTGTCCTCGGCGTCATCGCACTGATCGCCGGTATCTTCCTCGGCCTCCGCGGCAGCAAGGGCGGAACTCCGGCCCGCGCTGCACACGGCGGAACGAACCAGAATCCCAGCGGCCAGGGTTCGCCAGAGCCGGCTCCGGGTGAGCACGACTGGACCTCGGACGACACTCAGGTGATCCCGCGTCCGGATCTGCGCAAGGACTGATTCAGACAGTAAGTAGAGCGCCCCTTCCACACGGAAGGGGCGCTCTACTGCGTTTCGGGATGTTGTTGCCGGATCGGCGTACGGATTGGCGCGACGGATGGTTCCCTCCGCACGGTCACGGGCTTAGCGTTTTCTGGAAGTCCGGATCACCCCGAGCACGAGGAGCCACATGCCCGCATCAACAGTTCTGGGGTCACACATCTGTGTCAGCGATCTGACGCGGCGGAGATTCGTGGTCAGTACGGCAGCATTCTCCGGGCTGTTCGCCGCCGGTTGCGCACGATCCGCCGGGACCGAGAGCGATGCGTCCGGGATGCGCACGGTCACGACCTCTCTCGGAACCTACGACATTCCGCTCACCCCGAAGCGCGTCGTCGCCATCGACTCCCGACTCGACCTCGAACCGGCCGTCGCGATGGGCCTACCGGTCATCGCCTACAGCTTCGACGCCGCCGAGCCGTGGGTTCCTGCTGATCCCACGGCGCAGGTGTTCGAGGCACCGGTCAACGTCGAGGCAATTCTCGCGCTGGAACCGGACCTGATCATCTGCACCGACATCGGTGAGGCCTCCGACATGTGGCCGCTACAGCAGTTGAGCCAGACAGCGCCGGTGCTTCCGATGGACTTCACGCGCCCTTGGCGCGAGAACATCGATCAGTTGGCGAGTTGGCTGGGGCGCACCGAGAACCCCGACGTCCGTCAGGTCATCGGAGCGTACGAGGACAAAGCAGCCGGATTGAAGGAACGCCATGCCCAGAGCTTGGCGAGCAAGCAGATCGTGCTGCTGAACTACGTGAACCAGAAGGTCAACGGCGTCAACCGCAAGGGCATCTCCACGCAGGTTGCCGAAGACCTCGGCGTGCAACTCCAGTGGCCGGTCGAGGGACAGAAGGAGATCTCCACCGAAAATCTGGTGACTGCTCTCGACTCGGCCGACGGAATGATCGTCACCACCGCGCCCGGCGTGGATCCCGTCAGCGACGACCGCGCGATGTGGAACCGTATCCGCGCAGTTCAAGGCGACAACGTCGTCTACACGGGTGGGAACATCAACTACGGATCCGTCTACACCGCGATGCGCACGCTCGACTACTTCGACGATCTGTTCACGCGTCTGGAGAACTGACGCCGCTGCGAGGGGCCGGCCCGGCGCGGTCGGCACTTCGCACCGCGGCGACGGACACCGCCAACGCCGTCGTCGACGCAACCACGACGGCGACACCGATCAACTCTCCCGGCGTCTTCGCCCACACCAGCATGACCGTCGCCTCCACAGCCAGCCCTGCCCATGCCAGAAGGGCCACTCGTGTGCGTTCTGACGCGATTGCGGACAGCAAAGCACCCTGGAGTACCGCCAGCGCTGCACCGTGCAGGGCGAAGGCCCACAGCATCGGAGCGACGGCGGCGTACGCGTCGCCCACGAGCATCGGCACCAGCGGGCCGGCAACCGCCGCCCCCAGAACCAAGACGGCGCCGATACCGACGAGCACCGCCAGAGCCGAGCGAACCGCCTGCGCCGAGTGCGCCGGGTTCGCCATCTTCGGGTACAGCACGACGCCCACTGCCTGCGGCAGCCAGAACGCGACCTTCGTCGCGACGGCGCCCAGTGCGTAGACACCGGCGTCGTATTCACTGAGGACGACGCGGACGATCAGCAGGTCCAGCGAGGACAACGCGATAAGCGCGAGCTGAACCTGCGACGCCGCGAGCACGGAGACGACGCCGATACGCACCGGCCGGTCCTCGCTCACCGAGACGGTTCGGTCGACCACGCGCACTATCGCCACCAACACCGCGGTTCCGGCCGCGCCCGCGACCAATGCCGCACCTGCTCCGCCGCCGAATGCCAGAACGATCACTGCCGGAAGGACTTTCATCACCCCGGCGCCGGCGAGTACCGCACTGAGAGTGCCGAATCGACCGTGCCCCTGCAACAACCCCTGCTCCGTGGCCAACAGAACCAACATGGGCGCGGTCACCAACGCCGAGAACGCCGCCACGATTCCGGTGTCGAGCAGCCACGCCATCGCCGGAGCCAGCGCCACCGCGAGGACGGCGACGATCGCCGTGCATCGATACCCCAACGACCGCAACGCATCTGTACTCTTGCCACGCACCGCCTCGCGGGCCACCACCGTCTGCAACGCCAACGCCGGAACCGCAAGTACCAACTGGGCGGCAAGCAGACTCGCGAACTCGCCGTAGCCGACCGGCCCCAACCATCTACTGGCCAACCACGCCAACAGGTACGACGCGACATTGGCCGTCATCGATCCCACCAAAACCATGCCGACCCCGGCCGCGGCGGCGCGATCGAGTGGTTGGCGAGACATGGCAGTAATGATGCACCACGTATCGTGCGCGTCATGACAGCGCAAGCCGGATACCGCCGTTACCTGCCTGCGGCGTACAGCCTGGCGCTGGCACTGTTGATCCTCGGACCGCTGCTCGGCCCCGGCTACCTCCTGCTGCGCGACGCCGTCAGCACGCCGCGCTCGTACCTGACCGACTCGGCCCTCGGACTCACCGACGCCGCAGCCCGCGCTGTTCCCCAGGACGCGCTGATCGCAGCATTGAGCACCGTGATCGACGGCGGACTGGTGGTCAAGTTCATCCTGCTCGCGGCGCTCTGGCTCGCCGGTTGGGGTGCGGCGCGCATGGTCGCCGTTCTGCTGCCGACTGCCGGTCTCGGTCCACAACTCGTCGCGTCGACGGTGATGCTCTGGAACCCGTATGTGGCCGAGCGCCTGCTGCAAGGACATTGGAGTCTGCTGACCGGATATGCCGCACTGCCGTGGATCGTGTGTGCCGGAATCGGAGTTCGCCGAGCAACGCCCGGATCGTGGTGGGCGTTGGCCGCGTCAGTGGCATTCGCGGGCCTGACACCTACCGGCGCTCTGCTCGCTCTGGCGGCTGCCTTGGTGGTGGTTGCCTCCCCAGGAGGGCGCACCTCCGCTCCGAGGCGTATCTGCGGCACTGTCGGGCTCTTCCTCGTCACGGCCTCGCCGTGGTTGGTCGCCACCTTCGTATCCGGAGCAGCAGGCGACGGTTCCGATCCAGCAGGAGTCGCGGCCTTTGCCGCCCGAGCGGAACCCGGACTCGCGACGCTCGGCAGCCTCGCCGGTCTCGGCGGTATCTGGAACTCGGCAGCGATACCGTCTACGCGCACAACACTCTTCGCATTGATCGGAACACTTCTTCTGCTAGTCGTGGTGTTCGCCGGTGTGCCCGCTCTGTGGCGACGACGCCGAAACCCTGTCGTCTCCGGACTCGGCGCGCTGGCACTGTTTGCGGTGCTGGCTCCGACCCTGGGCGCCACCCCGTGGGGACTCGACGTCGGCCGATGGTCGGTCGAGGTGTTCACCGGCGCCGGTCTGCTGCGTGACGCGCAGAAGTGGGTCGCGCTGGCCGTACCGTTCTACGCACTCGCTGCCGCCGCCGCGGTGATGTGGGCAGGCAATCGGTTCACCGTTCCCCGCCCGACATTCTCGATCGTCGCCGTCGTGGTGACGATCGTGGCACTGCCGGATCTCGTGTGGGGCGTCGGCGGCGCGTTGAAACCCGTGCACTATCCCGGGTCCTGGACCGTGGTGGTCGAGCAACTGCAAGACGAAACCGGTGACGTTGCAGTGCTTCCCGCCGGAATGTTCCGTGCCTTCCCCTACAGCGGCGATGCGCCGGTGCTCGATCCCGCACCACGCTTCCTGCCTCTCGACGTTCTGCAGACCGGCCAACTGGTGGTTGCCGGTGGTGCGGTCGGCGGCGAGGGAACCCGAGCCACCCAGGTCGAGGACCTACTGCTGGCCGGCGGAAGTCCTACGCAGTTGGCCGCTCTCGGAGTCGGATGGGTGCTGATCGAGCGCGGGACACCGGGTCAACTCGGCAACTCGGCAACTGCGCTCGACGGATTGGAACAGGTCTTCGCCGACGACGACCTCGAGCTCTACCGAGTACGGGGAGACGTTGCCACACAGGAAGCCTCGACCGGCGCCCGAACTGCCGTCATAGTTGCGCATCTCGCGTGGATACTGATGGGCGTGATCGCGCTGATCTCAGTCGGACTGAACCAGAACCGAATTCGACTCGCGCGGCGCGGCCAGTCCTGAGACCCACCGGCCGTCCTTGTGTGCAGACAGCACCTCCAGGACTCCGGTGCCGGTCTGTTCCCAGGAGAACTCACCGGACCACACGCGAGCTTTCTCACCGAGCACCGTGCGGAGTTCGTGGTCGCGAAGCAGGGTGCCGGCAGCCTGCGTCAGATCAGCGATGTCACCGTCGCCGGCATGCTCTCCGCCGACCAGAAGCCCGGTCACTCCGTCGACGATCGAATCGGTCAGGCCTTTGGAACTGCGGTAGCCGATCGTCGGAACACCGTGCTGCGCAGCCTCGATGACTGCAAGGCCCCATCCTTCTTTTCGCGAAGGCATGAGATGAATCCACGACTGCGCCAGTAGTTCATGTTTGCGAGCCTCGTCGACGTGGCCGTAGAAGGAGACGGCGTCACCGATCCCCAACTCGGCAGCGCGATCACGCAGGTTCTGCTCCCACCAACCACCACCGATGACGTCGAGATGGATGTCAGGAAGCGTCGGCCGCAGCGCCGCGACAGCTTCGAGTGCGTCCTCGATCTGCTTGTGCGGCACCAGTCGCGAGAGAACCGAAATGGTGGGACGCTCGGCTCTGGTGATCGAACCACCCGCGTCGACGCCGACGGGGAGCCGATCGGCACCGTTGCGCACCACGGCAATTCGTTCGCGCTCGACACCGAGATCCACCAATTCTTCCGCCGAGGGAAGCGACACCGTCAGATACTGACTACGTCGATGGGCGCGCGGTGACAATCGCGATTCGACCCACCAGCCGATCCGACCGACGAGCTTGCCTGCCACCGGCCACTGTTCACGATGGCAGTGATGGACCAGAAGCGTGACCGGCGCACCCGCCACGGTCTTGGAGAAGAAGGGGATGCCGTTCTGGGTGTCGATCACCGCGTCGGGGCGAATGCCCTTCAGCGATCCGAAACCCAGACGCCCAGCGGCAATGGCAGCCAGAGCGCGGGGATACACACTGAAACGTCCACCCGCTCGGCTGATGGTGATGCCGTCACGAACCTCCGACGCGGGCGCTCCGGGATACGACGCCGTCCGCAGCGTCACCTTGATGCCGCGCTCGGCCAACTGGGATCCGACCTGCTCGAGGTAACGCTCGCTTCCACCGCCCTGGGGATGCCCGGTATCGCGCCAGCAGAGCAACAGAACCTCGCGCACGTGCGTTACTCCCTGAGTTGGTCGGTGGCCACCACGATTCGGGCGATCCTGCGGGATGCCCCGCCTGACCGGCCGGTAACCCTGCCGAACACCCTAACTGTTCGAGCGTCCGTATTGCCGCGCTCCTGACGGTGTTCGTGGACCGGGCGCCCCAGTGGCTAAAGTTGCTACCCGTGACCAAGCCCGCAGTGACCCGCATTTTCGGCCGACGGGCAACCCTGAAACGCTCGTTCGGCCTGCTCAGCGACTTCCGCCACGAGCAGACCGCACCCGATATCTTCTACGGTGCGCTCGCACGCGACTCCGTCGAATTGATCTCGGACCTGCACGAAGGTCACACCGGACGATCCCTCGACGGCCTCACCGTCCTCGACGTGGGCGGCGGGCCGGGCTATTTCGCGGAGGTCTTTAAGGCCGCCGGTGCCCGCTACATTCCCGTCGAACCCGATCCCTCGGAGATGCACGCGGCAGGTCTGACCGTGGGTGGTGCGGTGCGTGGATCCGGTTTGGCGCTGCCGTTCCTGGACTCGTCGGTGGACATCTGCTTCTCCTCCAACGTGGCCGAACACGTCAGTGAGCCGTGGCTGATGGCGGAGGAAATGCTGCGCGTGACCAAGCCCGGCGGCTTGATGGTTCTCTCGTACACCTTGTGGTGGGGTCCGTTCGGCGGCCACGAAACCGGGCCGTGGCATGCGCTGGGCGGCGAGTACGCGGCCAAGCGGTACCTCCGCAAGACCGGACGCGAACCGAAGAACAGATTCGGGGTGTCGTTGTTCAAAGTCGGCGCCACCGACGGCCTACGCTGGGCCCGTGGAACCAGCCAGGGAACATTGCTCGCCGCGATCCCGCGCTACCACCCGTCGTGGGCGTGGTGGATGGTCCGAGTCCCCGGCCTGCGGGAGTTCCTGGTGAGCAACCTCGTCCTGGTTCTCGAAAAGCGATAGCGGCATGCGCCTCGCACTCGACATCGGTGGCACCAAGATGGCTGCCGGCGTCGTGTCAGAGGATGGCCGTGTCCCCGTGTTCGACAGCGTTCCGACGCCGCAGACCGACCCGTGGGGAGCATGCGCGGCGCTGCTCGAGCGAGTCGCCGACGGCCGAGACGTCGACGGTGTGGGCATCGCGTGCGCCGGACCGGTGGACACCGTCGCCGGCGTCGTCGCTCCCATCAACATCACCGAGTGGGCACAGGGATTCGAGCTGGTAGCGGGCGTCCGTAACCTCTTTCCCGACGCCGGAACCGCCCTCGCCATGGACGGGGCGGCAGCGGCACTGGCGGAGTTCTACCACGGCGCCGGACGCGGAACCCCGAACCTCCTGAGCCTGGTCGTCTCTACGGGGATCGGCGGCGGAATCGTTCTCGGCGGAGAGATCGCGCGAGGTCGAACCGGCAACGCGGGCCACATCGGTCACCTCGTCGTTCCAGGCTCTTCCGAACCGTGCAGTTGTGGGGGCGTCGGCTGCCTCGAGACGGTGGCCAGTGGACCGTCCGCGGTGCGATGGGCTCGTAGCCAGGGCTGGTCGGGGAACACCGGCCGTGAACTAGCCGAGGGTGCACGCAGCGGCGACGCGATCGCCGTGGACGCGCTTCACCGCGCAGGCACGGCGCTCGGTGGTGCCATCGCCTCTGCGGCTGCCCTCCTGGACGTGGACCTCGCGGTGATCGGCGGCGGTTTCGCACAGTCGGGTGCGCCGCTGTGGCAACCGATGCTCGACGCGGCTGCCCGACATGCCCGTTTATCGTTCATCGCCGGGCTTCGGATCGTTCCCGCCGAGCTGGGCGGCGCCGGAACTCTGACCGGCGCAGGTCTGCTCTCGCGCACCGCCGCGATCTGACACGCGTTCTTCCCTGATAAATCCGCAGGGAGTCCCACTAAACGGGTGCCACCTGTTCCCAATTTCTGTAACGTGTTTTAGTGTTCTGACTCACACCGTTACGGGCACTGCGCGTGACACCTATGGGAAGGAGGTGACCGTGAGCCCAGACGCTTCCTCATCTGACGTCGCCTCGACCGTTTCTTCGACAGAAGAAGCCGAGCATCACGCCCAGGTCGCCCGACCGAGTGATTCCCTCCGCGACACCGAAGACCTCCGTGAACGACTGGAACGGTGGATGGCGGGAAAGGTGCCGAGCGGATCGACCGTGACCGTCGCCGACGTCACCTTGCCCGCAGCCAACGGCATGTCCAGCGAAACCATCCTCTTCGACGCCACCTGGGACGGCGATCATCATCCCTTGGTCGCCCGGGTCGCACCGACGGAATCGACCATGCCGGTCTTTCCTGCCTACGACCTCGAATCCCAGTTCCGCACCATGGCTCAGGTGCGCGAGCACTCGGCGGTGCCCGTACCTGCCGTGTACTGGTCCGAATCCGACCCGGACGCGTTGGGTGCGCCGTTCTTCGTGATGGAACGCATCTCCGGCGACGTGCCACCTGACGTCATGCCGTACAACTTCGGATCGTGGGTCACCGAAGCGTCCCCCGCGCAGCGAAAGACCCTCCAGCGCAGCTCGGTCGACGTCCTGGCTCAATTGCATGACATCGACAAGCCGTGTGAGCGTTTCGACTTCCTCCGGCTCCCCAATTCGGGAACGACTGCACGAGAGGCATTCACGGCACACATCGCCGAACAGCGCGCGTACTACGAGTGGGTGGTCTCCGACGGCATCAGATCACCGCTCATCGAACGTGCCCTCGACTGGATCGAGGAGAACAATCCCGCGGACGATTCGCCGGCCGTGCTCTGTTGGGGCGACTCGCGTATCGGCAACGTCATGTACCAGGACTTCGCGCCGGTAGCCGTACTCGACTGGGAAATGGCAACTCTCGGCCCAAGGGAGATGGATCTGGGCTGGATGGCATTCCTGCACAGGTTCTTCGAGGACATCGCCGGCCTGGCGAACCTACCCGGCCTTCCCGACTTCCTGAGACTGCCGGATCTCGCGCAGACCTACGCCGAGATCACCGGCCACGCCCCACACGATCTGGAGTTCTACGTTACCTATGCCGCACTGCGTCAGGCGGTCATCATGTGGCGAATCCAGGCCCGCGCCATAGCTTTCGGCCAGTCACAGCGACCCGAAGACCCCGACGACATGATCATGCACCGCGCTTCGCTCGCCGCGATGCTCGACGGTACCTACTGGGAGAGGTTGGCCTGACATGCTCTCACCGATGGACGACTATCCCGTTCACCAGATCGCCGAACCGATCCGTCACGTAGCCACCTCGGATCGAAACTTCTACGACCGCTACTACTTCAACTGCTACCCCACCGAATCCCCCGACGTGTTCCTCATCGTCGGACTCGGCCAGTACCCCAACCTCGGCGTCATGGACGCCTTCGCGGTACTGCGCCGCGGTGACGACCACATCGTTGCGCGTATGTCGAAGGCTCTGGGCGCCGACCGCACCGACACCACCGTCGGACCTTTGCGCATCGAAGTGCTGGAAGGACTGCAGAAGCTCCGCGTCGTCCTCGAACCGGGCAGCGAATACGATCTCTCCTTCGACATCACCTTCGACGCCACCATCCCGGCGGCGCTCGAGCCCAAGCACTTTCGTCGCCAACTCGAACGTGTCACGTTCGACACCTCGCGCTTCCTGCAGACCGGAACCTGGACCGGATCGCTCACCGTCGACGGGGAGGAGTTCGCGATCGACCCGAAGACGTGGCGGGGAAACCGCGACCGCTCGTGGGGTGTGCGTCCGGTCGGTGAAGCCGAACCGCAAGGCAGACGCGCCGTCGACGGAATCCAGAACTTCTTCTGGATCTACGCGGTCATGCAGTTCGACGAGTTCACGATCTCGGTGATCATGCAGGAAGACGAGCAGGGCAGGCGCATAGTCGAAGAGGCCATGCGGGTGTGGCCGGACGAAACCAGGGACAACGAATGGCTCGGCCGGCCCGAACACGAACTGACGTTCTGCCCCGACACCCGCGACGTCACCGGAGCCACCATCACCTTCCACCGGCCAGGCGGTGAAGTCCTGACCGTCACCTGCGAACTGTTGCTGGCCAACTACATCGGAATCGGCACCGGCTACGGACTCGAGCAGGACTGGCGTCACGGAATGTGGCAGGGCGAACTCGTCGTACAGGGACTGCGCCACAAGGTCCACGAGATCGAACCGTTCCAACGCATGTTCTCCCCCGTCGACAATCTTGCGTCCTTCACGCTCACGGAAGGCGCGAACACCCACACCGGCACCGGCCTTTTCGAGGTAGCCGCCATCGGACCGCACGAGAAATACGGATTCACCAGTTTCACCGACACCGCACAGGCAGACGACGCGTATGCCCTCGCGGCGACCGACAACACCGAGGAATGAATTGATGACTGACTACGACAAGCTCTACATCGGTGGAGCATGGGTGGCCCCGGCCACCGACCAGGTACTCGAAGTGTTCTCTCCCGCAACGGAGGAGCGCGTCGGCAGCTGTCCCATCGCAGCACCGGCAGACATCGACGCGGCCGTGTCCGCAGCCCGCGCGGCGTTCGAGGGACCGTGGTCACGCACCACCCCCGCCGAGCGCGGCGCGATCCTCGCCAAGGCCGCCAAGCTGATCGAAGAGCGCAGCGCGGAAATCAACCAGCTCATCTCCAACGAGATGGGCCAGCCGCCCGCCATGGTCGGCATGATGCAGCAGACCCCGTCGATGGCGACGCTGGGCTACTACGCCGAACTGGCCGACAAGTTCGCGTGGGAAGAGAAGCGCACCGGCGCATTCGGGCAGACCAAGGTGACCCGTGAGCCCGTCGGCGTCGTCGCCGCCGTGCTGGCCTGGAACGTCCCGCTGTTCCTGGCGATCAACAAGCTGGCACCCGCCCTGCTCGCCGGCTGCACGGTTCTGCTCAAGCCCGCACCCGAATCCCCACTGTCCGTCCACGTGATCGCCGAGATCTTCACCGAGGCAGGCGTTCCCGAAGGCGTCATCTCCGTGCTCCCCGGCGGAGCCGAGACCGGCGAATACCTGGTCTCTCATGCGGGCATCGACAAGATCACGTTCACCGGATCCAGTGCCGTCGGCCGCAAGATCGGTGCCATCGCCGCACAGAACCTCAAGCGCTGCTCCCTCGAACTGGGTGGCAAGTCCGCCGCGATCATCCTCGAGGACGCCGACATCGCCGCCGGAATGCCGATGCTCGTCATGTCCGGCCTGATGAACACCGGTCAGGCCTGTGTCGCTCAGACCCGAATCCTCGCTCCCCGTTCGCGTTACGACGAGGTCATCGAGGGAATGAAGACCGCCGCAGGCTTCATGACCGTCGGCGATCCGTCCGATCCCGCAGCACAACTCGGCCCGCTGATCTCCGAGAAGCAGCGCGAGCGCGTCGAGGGTTACATCGCCAAGGGTAAGGAAGACGGCGCGCGCGTCGTACTCGGTGGTGGACGTCCCGCCGGCCTGGACAAGGGCTGGTACGTCGAGCCGACCATCTTCGCCGACGTGGACAACTCGATGACCATCGCACGCGAGGAGATCTTCGGACCCGTTCTCTCGGTGATTCCGTACGACTCCGAGGACGAGGCCATCAAGATCGCCAACGATTCGGATTACGGCCTCGCCGGATCGGTGTGGACCACCGACATCGATCACGGACTCGAAGTTGCTGCGCAGATCCGCACGGGTACCTACGCGATCAACTGGTACGCCTTCGATCCCGGATCGCCGTTCGGGGGTTACAAGAACTCCGGTATCGGGCGCGAGAACGGACCTGAGGGCCTCGAAGCCTTCTGCGAGACCAAGTCCGTACTCATGCCGCCCGGCTACGTGGGCTGACCCACCCGGGAGTTGGCACCCTTTGCTGACAGTTGGCACCCGTTCCGACCTGCCGGAACGGGTGCCAGCCCCATGAAATGGGTGCCAACTCCCAGCGAATCCACAGATCCACCCGGTACCGTCGAAAACGAATCAGTCATCTCACAAAGGACATTCATATGCTCACCAACGCCATCAACGCTTTCCTCGCGCTCTGGGGCAGCGCCTCCGTCGGCAGCAGTGGATACCAGATCCCGCCGGGAACCCTTCCCTTCGGTTCCTGAGACAGGACAACAGAACCCGCTGAGCGCACTTCGCGCTCAGCGGGTTCTCTGTTTCGCCGACCTATATCTACCGGTCCAGAACGTGATCCACCAATTGATTCTCCTGACCTGCGACCAATGCTTCAGCGTCACCGGCGTCCACATGACCGAACCAGGTGCCACCGGGGTTCGCGATCACCAACGGGCCCAGGTTGCACGGGCTCAGACAACCGGTTCCGGTCACCTTTGCCGAAGTGCCTTTGGCCGCCGCACTCATGGCCCGGTGAAGCGGTCCTGCTCCGTACGCCATACAGCGAGGGCCCTTGCACACCAACAGATGCCTATCGTGCTGCTCGATCACGGACCACGCCGGACTGCGATACGACGCCGGACTCGCGGCGATCGGCTTTCCCGCCGAGTCGAGTTCGTCGATCACCTGCCCGGCCACCGCACCTTCGAGCGTTTCCGATTCGTGGAGCGTCACTTCCAGTTCGGCGTCGATTCGGGTTTCGCGCCAGTTCGCAACCGCCTTGCTTGTCCAGGTGAGCAGGTACCGATCCCTCGGCACCGCAACTGGAATCAACACGACCTTGTCGACGTCATCGACATGGGCTCGATCGAGTTCCTCGTGAAGGCTCGGCGAGGAGACATCGAGGTACGCAACGCGAACGTCGGCGTCGGTGCCGGCCCGAACAGCGTCGAGCATCCGTCGTGCAGCCGACTCGTCCAGGCCGCTGACAGTCGGCCGTAAGACGACAATCACCCGACGCGAGCACCGGTTGTTGCTCATGCCGACGGCGCGGTTGTCCAGTCGATGCTGCTCGACGGAGCCAGCCCGAACTCTTCGATCTTCGCGCGCAACTGTTCCGCGCCGTAGATATTGGGGAACCCACTGGTGAACATGGCGAGCGGGAGTACGACGAAACGGTTCTGCTTGACTGCGTCGAGGTCACGCAGGCCTTCTCGGCTCTTGATCGCGTCGATCTTGCCCTGTACTTCGTCGGCACTCTTCTTGTAGTCCATGATCACGATGACGTCGGGTTCTGCCTTCGCGACGGTCTCCCAGCTCGCCTTGAACCAGGTGTTGTCGACGTCGGCGAACACATTGGTTCCCCCGGCCGCATCGATGATTCCGTTGGGGGCTCCATTACCTCCGCTGGTGTACAGATCTTCTTCACCGCTGTCGTAGATCAGCACCTTCGGCTTGTCGCCCGCATCCGGTGCCGACTCCAAACGTGCCAACCGCGAATCCAATTCGGTCTGCGCCTCGGCGGCGGTGTCCTCGGTTCCGAACAGCTTTCCGTAATTGGTCACGTCTGCACGGAGGGCATCCCACGGACCCATCGTTCCGAGCGCGGAATCCGCGGCGGCACTCTGCCGACAGCTGTCGGAGATCACATATGAGTCGATATTGTTGCCCTGCAGCGATTCCGGCGTCACACCGGACGCTCCCTTGAACAAGCCGCTGTACGAGCCGACCACCAGGTCCGCCTGCTTACCCAGAATCGTCTCCATCGTGATCGTTCCGTCCAGGTGTGGAACGTCGGCGATTCCAGGACCGAACATCGAATCCATGACCGCGTCGTTGTTGGTGTTCAACACGACCGCAGCGAGACGATCCAGTCCGCCGACTCGGAGAATGGTGCCGATATTGGCCGCATTGCTTGTGGCAACAACTTTTTCGATCGGAAGTTGGAAAGTGCTTTCCGTTCCGCAGTTCTCCAGCGTGACCGAAGTCTTGTCTGCGGCTTCGTCGACGGGTGCGGTCGCTGTGCAGCCGGAAACGGCCAACAACGCTGTCGCGGCTGCGACCGCACCGAACGACGCGCGGGTCTTGACGTGTATCAAAGTGCACTCTCCGAAAATGTGAGTTGTGGTTGAGAATTTCGTGATTCGAATACGAGGTGTGAACGGCCTGTCGCAGGGTTCACGAGCTCGAATGTCTCGACGCCGAAAACAGTTGCGACCACCGAGGTGGTGAGTACATCGGAGGGATGACCGAAGGCTTTGGCAACTCCGTCCGCGAGCACGAGTACCCGATCACACACTGCTGCAGCCAAATCGAGGTCGTGCAGTGCCATGATCACCGTCCGGTCCAACGACCGGACCAGATCGAGCAGTTCGAGTTGATGCCGGATGTCGAGATGATTGGTCGGCTCGTCGAGGATGAGTACGCCGGCGTCCTGCGCGAGTCCCCGAGCAAGAAATACCCGCCGACGCTCTCCACCGGAAAGCGTGTCCATCGAAGAGAATCGGTGCTCGATCATTCCGACCTCGCCCAGAGCACGGTCCACGACGGCATTCTCGTGCTTTCCGCCGACGCTCCAGGGCTTTGCGTGTGGGGTGCGCCCCAAAGTCACGTATTCGTGAACCAACAGGTCGGCGGGACTTTGCTCTTCCTGCGCCACAAAAGAAATCGCTTTGGCCCGCGAACGCGCCGACATCGCGTGCACGGACTGGCCGCCGACGCGAACGTCACCGCCGGCGATCGGTCCGAGACCGGCGAGAGCACGCAAGAAGGTCGACTTGCCCGAGCCGTTCGGACCGACCACACCCACCACTGCGCCGGCGTCAGCGACGATGTCGACGCCCTTGACGATGGTTCGACGGTCGATGCGAACAACTACTCCGGACGCAGTCAGCGGCAGTGCACGGGCGCTCACGAACTACCACCGAAACGGTAGCGCCGACGGCCGAGAAGCAGGAGAAACAGCGGGGCCCCGATCACTCCGGTCACCACGCTCAGCGGGATCTCGGTCGGCCGCAACGACGTCCGCGCCACGACGTCGACCCACACCAGGAACGACGCCCCGATCAGCGCTGCCGCCGGCAACACCACTCGATGTCTGGCTCCGACGATCATGCGTGTCACGTGCGGAATGACCAAACCTACGAAGGCGATCGCACCGGACACCGCAACCATCGTGCCGACCAACGCTGCCAGCACTCCGAACAACACGTTTCGCAGGGTTCGGATGGGAATACCGAGCGAAGCCGCGACGTCCGGCCCAGCCGCCAGTGCGTCCAGCCAACCGTGCAGGGCGAACACCGCTGCCGTCAGCAGGAACACTACGATGACCGGCGCCCACAACTTGTCCCAGGATGCCCCGGCCAAACTTCCCAGGAGCCAGAACAATACGGACTGCGCAGCCTGGGAGTCGTTGGTGCGCAGGACCAAGAAGCTCGCGATCGCCGACAGCGCGGATGCGGTAACAGTTCCCGTGAGAACCAATCGCAGTGGAGTGATGCCGCCTTGTAGCGTCGCGATGGTGAAGACCAGAATCGCAGCTCCCAGAGCTCCGATCATCGCGCCGAAACTGAGCGCCCACACTCCCGCGCCGGCGAACAGTCCGGTGGTGATGACGGCGGTGGCACCGACACTCGCGCCGGACGACACTCCCAGCAGGTGGGGATCGGCGAGAGCGTTACGGACGAGGGTTTGCACCACCGCACCGGCAACGGCAAGACCAGCGCCGACAGCCAGACCGAGCAGCACCCGAGGTGCCCTGATCCCCCACACGATCGCAAGATCCGAGCGTGTGACGGCCGGGCCTCCGAAGCGCGAGTGCACCACGTCCACCACGGTGGACACGGGGAGCATCTCGGATCCGAAGGCCAACGCGCACACAGCCGAGACCGCGGTGACGACCAGCAGAATGGGCAGCACGATACCCGGACTGAGTCGTCCTCGCGGTGCACCAGCCTTCGGCGAAGGCAGGTGGGTAGGTGGAGACAGAGCTCCGCCAACAGCATTCATGGTGTGACCGATCCATCCTCGTGGCATGACACAACGTCAACGAGGGTGGTATCTGGCTACGGTCGACGCGTGGACGACCTCACAGTGGCGGGACCGCGCCGGAATTGCACCGACTTCCCATTACCTCGATGATGACGTCAGAACCATAACGGACTGCGGTCACCATTCCCCACACCGGATCAGGATTCCGACGCGATCATCGATCTCGCCTGCCGCACGACGGCTTCCGTGCGCACCCGAAGTTCTTCGGGTGAATCCGATTCCAGCACAACCCGATGCACCTGACTGTCCACGGCAGTCACGGTCAGCCGCGAGGTCAACAACGCGTCCTGCGCACTGAATCCACGGCTTTGCAACACCTCCGAAAACCCTAGTACCAGTTGCCGATTCATTCCTTCGACCTGTTCGATGAGCTCAGGCGTACGCGGAACCTGATCGTAGAGCAGGTGAAAGAACTCTCGCGGTTTACTGTTCACCGCGACCGCGCACTCCACCAACATCCTGACGGCGTCGTCGAGGGAGAGTTCGCGCTCGACGATGTCGGCAAGGCAGACCGCAAAACTTTCCCGCGCGGCACTCACGTGACGGTTCGCCAACTCCGCAAGGATCGCGTACTTGTTGCCGAAATACTGGTAGAGCGAGCCCACCGACACGCCTGCCTCGTCGGCGATCCGGTTGGTGGTCGCCGCCATGCCTTCCGCAGCGAAAACGCGAGTAGCTGCCTCCAGGATCGCGTCGTACGTAGCCCTGGAGCGCTGCTGGGAGGGCCTTTTCCGCCGAGTCGACACGGTCCTCCGATGCGAGTTGTCAGCCGCGATGCCGGTATCGAGAATTGTGTAGGTGACCAGCGCCGATTATTCGAAGTTTATGCCCGCCCGGTACGCCGACCACATGCCGGCGCCGACCCCGACGTGGTGGCAGTGGAACGGCAACACCGTCCACGTCGCACGGGCGGTGGTGCCGCACGCGCCGGTTCGTGTTCTCGGCATCCACGGCGCCGGCGGGTACTCGGGCGCGTTGTGGCCGTTTGCCGGGATCGGCGTGAAACTCGGCGCCGAAGTCCTCTTCCCCGACCTTCCGCTGTACGGCGACACCGTTACAGCCGATCCCGCCGGCGTCCGGTACGAGCAGTGGGTCGATCTCCTCTGCGATCTCGTCCGGGCCGAGAAGGCAGCCGACGATCGGCCGCTGGTGTTGTTGGGCGCCAGCATCGGCGGTCTGCTGGCCTACGAGGTAGCCGCGCGGACCGGTCTGGCCGACGCCGTTGTCGCTACCTGCCTGCTCGATCCCTCGAATCCGTCGGCCAGAGCTGCCGCGGCACGGTTCGCCCCGATGGGTGTCTACGGCGCTCCCCTGATGCGCCGCACCGATCGGCTGGTGGGCCGCATCCGCGTACCCATCCGTTGGGTCGCCGACGTCGCGAACATGAGCAGCAATCGGGAACTCTCGACGCTGTGTGCGACGGACCCGCGCGGCGGCGGCGTTCGGGTGCCACTCGGATTTCTCAGCAGCTACTTCTCGTTCGAGCACACCGCGCCCGAATCATTTCGCACGACACCCGTCCTGCTCACCCACCCGGCCGACGACCGATGGACACCGCCCGAACTGAGCCTGAAGTTCCTTCGCCGTATCAACGCACCCACCGAATCCGTGATGTTGGAAGGGTGCGGGCACTTTCCCGTCGAAGAGCCGGGCCTGACGCAGTTCCACGACGCCGTCGCCACACTGTCGCAGTCCGTCGCCGAGCGTCACCGCACGAAACCGTCGTCACCCGCCTAGCCTGAGAATCGTGAGCACCGAAACGAAAGCATCGGCCGACGAGAGCACCACGACGGTCGTACTGGCGTTTGCGGCGAACGCACTGATCGCCGGGGCCAAGACCGCGGCCGCCATCGTCACCGGATCTGCCTCGATGGTCGCCGAGGCCACCCACTCCTGGGCCGATACCGGCAACGAAGTGCTGCTGCTGATCGCGAACCGCCGCTCGAAACGGGTTCCCGACCGAGACCAGCCACTCGGCTACGGCCGGGAGGCCTACATCTGGTCGATGTTCGCCGCTCTCGGACTGTTTGCACTCGGCGCGGGTGTCTCGATCACCCATGGCATCCAGGAACTGTTCCATTCCGAACCGGCGTCCGACTTCGGTGTCGCCTACGCCGTCCTCGGCGTCTCGTTCATCCTCGAAGGCATCTCGTTCCGGCAGGCGTACAAACAACTCCGAAACGAGGCCTCCGCCGTGAACCGCGACGTCATGACCCAGGCACTCAACACATCCGACCCGACGACTCGGGCCGTGTTCGCCGAAGATGCTGCGGCACTTATCGGTTTGGTCATCGCGTTCGTCGGTGTCCTGTTGCACCAGATCACCGGTTCACCGATCCCCGACGCCCTCGGCTCCATCTTCGTCGGCATACTTCTCGGGGTCATCGCGATCATCCTGATCGATCGCAACCGCCGATTCCTGGTGGGCGAAGAGGCCTCACCGACGCTGCGGGCAGCAGCCGTCGAAGCCCTCACCCAACTACCCGAGATCAACCGAATCACGTTCTTGCGCATGGAATACCTCGGGCCGCGGCAGGTGTACCTGGTGGCAAGCGTCGATCTGGTCGGTGACTACGTGGAATCGCGAGTGGCCCACACGTTGCGCGAACTCGAACGCTCACTCGAGCAGAGCCCACGCGTCGTGCGGGCGATCCTGACCCTCTCGACGCCCGAAGAACCGTCGATCACCGTCTGAACTTTCGGCTGGGCGATAGGCTCGGGCGATGCGCACACTGATCGTGATTCTGGCGGTTCTGGGATTTGTCGTCGGGGGAATTCCCCTGGTGGGCAGTCTGATCGACGTGATGACCAGTCCTGACGAGACCATCGTCTATCAGGGTTCCTACGTACCACTGCGCGGCGTACAGATGGCTCGGGACTACGAGTCGTCGTTGAACATCGCTTTCGACGCCCGATCGGACAATCCACGCTGGCTCGTCCTGGCCTGCTATCCCCTGATCGGAGCAGCACTGGGCGCTTTGACGGCCGCGGTACTGGGACGTATCGGGTGGCGCCTGACGCGCGCCTGAGCAGACGCCGATGGCCACCCGTCGTCGACACGAGGGGTGGCCATCGAAGAAGGAGTGCTTCAGATGTACATAGCAGGATCGATGTAACTGTTCGGGTCCACCAATTTCTCCTTGGTGGTCCGTGGCCGCGCCACCGCCGGGATACCCGTCGCGATGGATTCGGCCGGAACATCCCTGGTCACAACGGCGTTGGCGCCGATAGCGCTACCTTCGCCGATGACGACGGGCCCGAGGATCTTGGCACCCGCACCGACCGTGACCCGATCACCCAGCGTCGGGTGGCGCTTGACCTGCTCGAGTGAGCGGCCACCGAGAGTGACGCCGTGATAGAGCATCACGTCGTTACCGACCTCGGCCGTCTCCCCGATCACGACGCCCATGCCGTGGTCGATGAAGAACCGTCGACCGATGGTGGCACCGGGATGAATCTCGATGCCGGTGACGAAGCGTGTCAGCTGCGAGAGCACTCGCGCCGGGCCGCGTAGCGCAGGGACGGCCCACATGCGATGCGCAACCCGATGTGCCCAAATGGCATGCAGCCCTGAATAAACGAGCGCGTTCTCCACATTGCTGCGCGCGGCAGGATCCTGACCGCGCGCAGCCTGCAGGTCCTCGCGAATTGTCCCGAGGATACTCACAAGTCTCAGTCCCGGATGTGTTCGAACAGCGGGGTGGAGATGTAACGCTCGCCGAAGTCGCACACGACAGCCACGATCAGCTTGCCGGCGTTTTCCGGACGCTTCGCCAACTCGAGCGCTGCCCAGACGATGGCGCCGGACGAGATGCCGCCCAGGATGCCTTCCTGGGTGCCGAGTGCGCGAGCGACCTCGATGGAATCGGGGAACGAGACGTCGATGATCTCGTCGTAGATCTCACGATCGAGGACGTCGGGCACGAAGTTCGCGCCGATTCCCTGGATCTTGTGAGGGCCGGGCTGGCCACCGTTGAGGATCGGCGAGTCGATGGGCTCGACGCCCACGATCTTGACCTCGGGCTTGTACTTGCGGAGGGTGCGTCCGACGCCGGTGATGGTGCCACCGGTGCCGATACCGGACACGAAGATGTCGACGGCGCCGTCGGTGTCGGCCCAGACCTCTTCGCCCGTCGTGGCCTCGTGGATGGCCGGGTTGGCCGGGTTCGCGAACTGGCTGGCCGAGACGGCGTTCTCGGTCTGCTCGACGATTTCCTTGGCCTTGGCGACCGCACCGGCCATGCCCTCGGAGCCCGGGGTAAGGACGATCTCGGCGCCGTAAGCACGCAGCATCACTCGACGCTCGGTGGACATGGTCTCGGGCATGGTCAGGATGACCTTGTAGCCGCGAGCAGCACCGACCATGGCGAGCGCGATACCCGTGTTACCGCTGGTTCCCTCGACGATCGTGCCACCGGGCTTGAGTGCTCCGGACTTCTCGGCGGCGTCGATGATCGCCACGCCGATCCGGTCCTTGACGCTGTTGGCCGGGTTGTAGAACTCGAGCTTGACGGCAACCTGTGCGTCCAGGCCCTCGGTCAGACGGTTGAGTCGCACGATCGGGGTGCGCCCGACCAATTCGGTCACGTTGTTGTAGATCCCGCTCATATCTGGTCCTCCTGAGGATCGAGTGTGTCGACCCGCTCGATTCGCTGATCACTGCTTTACGGCTGAACTGCATAACGGCTACAGGCAAGGGCATACAGACGACCGATGCCGCATCGGTTCATCAAATTGAACCAATGCGGCATCAGGCCACTACATACGGGGGCGGTTTATCAGGCCAACCGCTGCTTCAGAGCTTCGAACTCGTCACGAATGCCGGTCGGCAGCTTCTCGCCGACGAAGTCGAACCACTCTTCGATGAGCGGGATCTCGGCCTTCCACTCGTCGATGTTCACCGCGAGAGCCTCGGTGATGTCGGCGTCCGACACGTCCAAGCCTTCGATGTCGAGTGCCGATCCGGTGGGAACGACGCCGATCGGGGTGTCGATGCCCGCAGCCTTGTGCTCGATACGCTCGACGATCCACTTCAGGACGCGAGAGTTCTCGCCGAAGCCTGGCCACAGGAAGCGTCCGTCGTCGCCGCGGCGGAACCAGTTGACGTAGAAGACCTTGGGGAGCTTGGACGCGTCCGCGGACTTGCCGAGGTCGATCCAGTGCTGGAAGTAGTCACCGACGTTGTAGCCGAGGAACGGCAGCATCGCCATCGGATCGCGGCGAACCGTACCGACCTGGCCTTCGGCTGCTGCGGTCTGCTCGGAGCCGACCGTTGCACCCATGAAGACGCCGTGCTGCCAGTCGCGAGCCTCGGTGACCAGCGGAACCGTCGTCTTGCGACGTCCACCGAACAGGATTGCCGAGATCGGCACGCCCTTCGGGTCGTCCCACTCGGGAGCCATGATCGGGCACTGCGACATCGGGGTGCAGTAACGCGAGTTGGGATGAGCCGCATGGGTGCCCGACTCGGGCGTCCACTCGTTGCCCTTCCAGTCGATCAGGTGCTGCGGGTCGCCTTCGAGGCCCTCCCACCAGACGTCACCGTCGTCGGTCAGAGCGACGTTGGTGAAGACTGTGTTGCCCTGGTCGATGGTGCGCATGGCGTTGGGGTTCGAGGACCAGTTGGTGCCGGGAGCCACGCCGAAGAAACCGAACTCGGGGTTGACGGCGTACAGCTGTCCGTCCTCACCGAAACGCATCCAGGCGATGTCGTCACCGAGGGTCTCGGCGCGCCATCCGGGGATGGTCGGCTGGATCATCGCGAGGTTGGTCTTGCCACAAGCGGAGGGGAATGCCGCCGCGATGTAGTAGGCCTTGTCCTCGGGCGAGATCAGTTTGAGGATGAGCATGTGCTCGGCCAGCCAGCCCTCGTCGTGCGCCATTGCCGAAGCGATACGCAGCGAGTAGCACTTCTTGCCCAGGAGAGCGTTTCCGCCGTAGCCGGAACCGAAGCTCCAGATCTCACGATCCTCGGGGAAGTGAGTGATGTACTTGGTGTCGTTGCACGGCCACGCCACGTCTTCCTGGCCCTCGGCCAGCGGAGCGCCGAGCGAGTGCAGAGCCTTGACGAAGAATCCGTCGGTGCCGAGCTTGTCGAGAACCTTGCCGCCCATGCGGGTCATGACGCGCATGGAGACGACGACGTACTCGGAATCGGTGAGCTCGACGCCCAGCTTCGGATCCTCGGCGTCGAGGGGGCCCATGCAGAACGGAACGACGTACATGGTGCGTCCACGCATGCAACCGCGGTAGAGGTCACCCATGAGGGTGCGCATCTCGGCCGGGTCCATCCAGTTGTTGGTGGGACCTGCGTCGATTTCTTCCTTCGAGCAGATGTACGTACGCGATTCGACTCGCGCCACATCGGAAGGATCGGAGTTGCCGAGGAAAGAATTCGGCTTCTTCTCGTCGTTGAGGCGGGTGAAGGTTCCTGCCTCGACCAACTTCGTGGTCAGTCGGTCCCATTCTTCGTCCGAGCCGTCTGCGAAGACGACGCGGTCAGGCTGGGTGAGTTCGGCAACCTCTTGCACCCATGCAAGCAGTTCCTTGTGCTCCGTGGGGGGCGTGCCGTCAGTTCCATTGAGACCGGGAATGGTCGCTGAGGTCATCAAACTCTCCTGGGGTGAGCCGGAACCGGGTTCTCGTGACACCGGATGCGAACTGCAGCGCCCCGATACCAGTCGATCCCGGTGTCCCCCTCTCGACGGGGTCCAGCCGCGTCATCCACTCACGTGGATTTCACGGACGCCGGGTGTCCTATGTATTGAGGTTAACGCTGGCTGTTCACCTGCAGGTAATCGGGTGCGGTCAGAAATGTCACAGAAACGATTCAGTTGGTGTGTTCAGGTGCCTACCCGGCGCTCAGAGCACATAAACGGAAGCTTTTCAGAGCGCGCCGGCATCGATTTTCTGCCAGACGAGGGAGCCTGCGTCGTCTCGACGGCATTCCCAGGCCGAGTAGTCGCCGTCCGACTCGATCATCGTGAGGCGATCAGCGCTACCGTCACGATCGAAATCGGACACGATCACGACGGCGTCGTCGGAGTGAACGACGCGGCTGTCGACCGTCCCGTCACCGTCCAAGTCGAAGGCGTCGAAGTTCATTTCGCCGGCATCGACCGGTCCCGACTCGGGCCCGAAGGTCGCGGGCTCGATACGCCCAGGATCGAGCGCTTCGGATTCGTGCCCGTCGATGTGTCCGGCCGTGATCAGAAATGCATCCATGAATCCCCCAAATGAAAGTGACTCCTGCTTCGGCAACCCCTACCGAAACCGTCCGCTCAGTATTACCAGACTCGGCCGATCACGCGTGGCCGAAATTGCCGCCCTGTGGACAACCGCCCGCCCGAGAATCGTCAGAGGGCAGCGTTCAACGCGGCGAGGTCGCGCTCGCACGACGCGAGCTGACCCGATCTGGCCGCGGCAAGCTCACGAAGTTCACCGTCGATCTCCACGATTCGTGCCTGCGCCGACGCCAACTGTTCGCGACTCTCCGCCATGATCGCCGCTCCCAGATCTGCCTCCGCCTCGAGCAGCACGCTCTGTACCCGCTGCTCCCACTGAGCGCGCACCGTCGACATCGACTCGACGATCCACGACCGCGATTGGGCACGATCCGCCATCAGCCCGCGAGTTCGCGCCAACCACCACGCCGCGACGCCACCCAGCACCAAGGTCACCGGGATGCTCGCGAACTCCAACGCCGGAATCATCTCCAGCGGAGTCACCGCGATCCGGCCGAGGCCGAGGCCCGCGGACGCGCCGACGAGAATCGTTACCCGGTCCTCATTTCTCCGTCGACGATCCGGCGGGTCCTCTGGAATCCGTGGGGAAGCCACGTAGCCGGTCGCACCCGCCACCTCGACAGCTGCCGCCATCGCGGCATCGATTACCCGGGTGTGATGGTCGACCTCGTGCTGCAACCGCATCGGTACGCTGCCCAATTCGGCTCTCGAGGCCGTGTCGACCCAGGCACGTGCCCCTGCGACCGTCGCCCGGGTCGCTTCGGCGATCTGCTGTGACAGATCCCCACGCGCTCGTTGCAGTCGGCTTCGCACCTGCACCAGTCGTTCGCCTCGCCGGCCGTCGCGGTCTGCCAGCAGCTGTGATCGCTCGGCCCGCAGTTCGGCACCCGGAACGCTGTCACGAAGATTCCGGATCTCTACCTCGATCATCCGACGTGTCTGCGCTATGACGCCGGAATTCGAGTCGCCTGCATGTCTCTCGCGTGCCACCTGGCTCACGACGGCAACGAGCGTCTGCTCCTGACCAGGCGCAATCGGAACGATCGATGCCTGGGCAAAGGCGGTGCAGTGAGAGGAAAGAACCTCGGCATTGCGTCGGTGCACAGCCTGCCAGTCTCGGTAGACGTCAACGCGGGTCAACGCCACCACCACCGGCGTTCCGCTTTCTGCTGCGTCGTCGAGCAGAAGAAGATCCTCGCGACCGATCACGCTGGCAGCATCGACGACCAGAAGTACGACGTCCGCGTCCGCTTCGCGCGCCGCTATCGAACACTCGCCTGAAGCACGGAACATCTGCACGATGTCTTCCCGACCACATCTGTGTGGCCCGACTACGTAAATGCGAGTGCCACTGGATGATGCACCACTGACGAGGCGACCCGGATCGGAGGACGGGTTCCATCGTTGCACCACACGCAGAATCGAATCCGGAAGTACCGAAACGCTATTCATCGGTCACCGCCGGAGCGGAGCGATCGCCCCCGAGCTGCGCCCACCGACGCACATACCCGCGGCGAATCAGTGAGATCCTTTGTTGTGGAGCCTCTTCCGACTCGTCGACGAGCTCGCCCCACCACCGACTGCACGTGCCCGCCTCGTCAGCAGTACGAGGATCGGGAGGCTCGCCGTGACGCAGGCCTCGAATTTCGGGGCTCATCATCGCCGCCGCGGCGCCGAACAACACCGCGGAGTCCGAACTCAGATACAACTCGATCTCGTCCCTGCCCGCAGTGCTGCGCGAGGCAGATCGCGTCAGAACTGGACCGATCTGCTCGACCCGGCCCCACCACTGCGCCTCCAGGACAGGTCCGAGAGCCGCGAACAACTCTTCGACGCCGCGTCCGGTCAGCGTCTCCACCGGAACCGTGTGCACGCCGACGGTCTCCGAGATTTCCGCGGCCCGTCCCAGTGCCTCGTCCCAGCGCGGTCCGAACAGGTCGGCCTTGTTTGCCGCGACCACCGCCCGATCCGAGACTCGGGCGATCACTCGGCGGTCGACTTCGCGGACCGCGTCGACCACCACGTAGACAACACAACGACGACCCAGATCAGGGTTCGACGTTCCAGGGATGTCGAACGCCCGCGACTCGGTCACCACAACCGGTGCACCGACAACTCTGCGCGAGAACCGCTGATCGCGCCCCAGGACCCGGACCAACGACGACCGCCCCACCCCGGCTCGACCCGCGACTACCAACTCGAGCGGCGCGGTCAGCGATCCGAGCACGGAGTGAACCGCCTCTGCGGCTCCCGAATCGATCGACGCCAGCCGGTATGCCAGAGCGCGCAACCGGTCGATCGGCTCCGCGCAGGCGTCGTCGAGCGATTCTGCGGGCAACATTCGTGACCAATTACTGCATGCAAATCCTGTGTTCATCCCCACCCCACGTCCCCATCGTGTCGGTGAGATTCTGTCAGGTTCTCGGCAAGGACGGCAGGTGACACCGCCCTTTCGCCGACTGTCCGAAGTCGGCGGATTCAAGACTTTCCGCGGAAAGTCTCAACTCAAACTTCAGACCCGTCTGCGCTAAACGGGGGTCATGCGTGACAATGGGTTCGTGAACGAAGCCGATCAGCATGCACCGCAGACCCCAGAGACGGGGCAGACGGACCACGCCAAGGGGTCCCGTCTCCATCCGAGAGTGACCAGCTTTCGCTCTCGTCGGGGTGCGCTGACCGACGCACAGCAGCAGGCTTGGGACCGTCAGTGGCCGCTCATCGGCGCCGACGTCTCGGACACACCGCTCGACGCGAACGCCTGGTTCGGACGCGAAGCACCCCTGATCATCGAGATCGGTTCGGGTACCGGTACCGCGACGTCCGCTATGGCCAAGGCAGAACCGCACGTGAACCTGGTCGCGATCGAGGTGTACCGCCCGGGGCTCGCACAGCTTCTGCAGCAGGTCGAACGCGAAGAGATTCCCAACGTCCGCGTACTACGCGGTGACGCGATGGACGTACTCGAAAATATGGTCGCCCCCGAATCCCTGACGGGCGTCCGGGTGTTCTTCCCGGATCCGTGGCCCAAAGCCCGCCACCACAAGCGTCGCCTCCTGCAGGGGCCGACGTTCGCGCTGATCGCCAACCGCCTCAAGCCTGGCGGAGTGCTGCACGTGGCCACCGATCACGCCGAATACGCAGAATGGATCGAAGAAGCCGGTAATGCCGAGCCGCTGCTGACCGCACTCGACTGGGAGTCTCCGATGACCCACGAGCGTCCGGTCACCAAGTTCGAGGACAAAGCCCATAAGGTCGGAAGTGCAATCACCGAGCTTATATGGGGGAAGATCAGAGCATGAGCGTCAGCGAACAGCTATCCGACGACGTGGCGTCGTCGGAATCTCCTCTCGACTTCGGTCGTGACTCCCGCCACCCCAAGCGGGTGCTTCTGGTCTGGGACGCCCCCAACCTCGACATGGGCCTCGGCGCCATCCTCGGTGGCCGGCCTACCGCCGCCTACCGGCCACGATTCGACGCACTGGGCCGCTGGCTGCTCTCCCGCACCGCCGAACTGTCCACACAGAACAGTGGCACGCTCGAGCCCGAAGCGACGGTCTTCACCAACATCGCCTCCGGCAGCGCCGACGTCGTTCGTCCTTGGGTCGAAGCCTTGCGTAACGTGGGTTTCGCGGTGTTCGCCAAGCCGAAGGTCGATGAAGACAGCGATGTCGATTCGGACATGCTCGAGCACATCGCGCTCCGGTACGGCGAGGGCCTCGCCGGAATCATGGTCGCGTCTGCCGACGGCCAAGCGTTCCGCGAACCTCTCGAGGACATCGCAGCAACCGGCATCCCGGTCCAGGTTCTCGGGTTCCGTGAACACGCCAGCTGGGCTGTGTCGTCCGATATCTTGGATTTCGTCGATCTCGAGGACATCCCGGGTGTCTTCCGTGAGCCTCTGCCACGGGTAAGCCTGGACACCCTGCCCGACGAGGGCGCCTGGTTGCAGCCGTTCCGACCGCTTTCTGCCCTGCTCATCGGGCGAAAAAGTGTTGCCGAGTAGGAGTTGATCAGTGTTCGCCAGCTGGGGAAGCATCGTCTATCGAGCCCGCTTCACCGTCATCGCTGTCATGGTGGCGGGGCTCCTCGGGCTCGCTGCGTACGGCCTGAGCCTGCAGGATCATCTCAGCCAGAGCGGCTGGGACGATCCGGGGTCGGAATCGGTAGAGGCTGCAAAACTCGCTGACGGCACGTTCGGACGCAGCACGACGGGTGACGTTCTGGCGCTGTACACAGCGCCGGAGGGCAAGACGGTCGACGACCCCGAGTTCCAAGCGAAGGTCATCGACAATCTGCAGCGGCTCGTTGCCGACAACCCCGACCAGATCATGAAGATCAACGGCTCGTACTTCAAGGTCGACAACGGTCTCTCGGTGGCGGCACTGGCGGACAAGACCAAGCAACACGCGGTCACCAGCATCGCGATCGCCGGCGACAACGACACCGCGGTATCGAACAACTTCCGCGACGTCGAGTCGCAGTTCTACATCGACGGCGTCGACGTGCAACTCGCCGGCCTGCAACCTGTCGCGAATTCGCTCAACGACACGATGGCCAACGACATCAAGCGCATGGAAATGCTCGCAATTCCCGCTGTCGGTGTCCTGCTGTTCTTCGTCTTCGGTGGCGTGGTCGCTGCCGCCCTCCCGTTGATCGTCGGCGGACTGACCGTCATCGGCGCCAACGGCATCATTCGACTGATCACCAACTTCACCGAGGTCAACGCGTTTGTCGCGCCCGTGGTCTCTCTGGTCGGTCTGGGCCTCGCGATCGACTACGGACTGTTCATCGTCAGCCGTTTCCGAGAAGAGATAGCCGAGGGGTACGACACCCCGACCGCAGTACGCCGAACGGTCATGACAGCAGGTAGAACGGTCATGTTCTCGGCGACCATGGTTGCCGTCAGCCTCGGCGGTCTGCTGTTGTTCCCGCAGGGCTTCCTCAAATCGGTGGCCTACGGCGCCATCGCTGCAGTCATGCTTGCCGCGATCTCGTCCATCACGATCCTTCCTGCGATTCTCGGCATTCTCGGCAAGCGGATCGACGCGCTGACCTTCAAGAAACTGCGCCAGACCAAGACCAACGAGGAAATCGAGAACGGTTTCTGGGGCAAGCTGACCCGCTGGGTCATGCAGCATCCGCTCAAGGTCGCGGTCCCGATCGTCGCGGCTCTGCTGCTGATGATCATTCCGCTGACGGGCATCAAGTTCGGCGGTATCAACGAGACGTACCTGCCCCCCGACAGCCCCACTCGTGTCGCGCAGGCGCAGTTCGACGAACTCTTCCCGGGCAATCGCACCGAGCCCGTTCGACTCGTCATCGAGGGAGCCGACAACACCACTCTCGGTCAGATTTCCAAGACGGCAAACGCTGCGCCAGGTCTGGTCGAGAAGTTCACCCCGGAAGTTGCGACCAAGGACGGTGTCAACGTCCTCAAAGCCGGTCTGACCGAGCGCAACGAGGCGCGTCCCACCATCGACTATCTGCGGTCCGCGGACTGGCCCGAGGGCACAACTGTGCTGGTCGGCGGTACTCCGGCCATCGAGCAGGACAGCGTCGACGCGTTGCTCGATCGTCTGCCGCTGATGGTCGTATCCGTCATCCTGCTGACGACCCTGCTGATGTTCTTGACGTTCGGTTCGCTCGTCCTGCCGATCAAGGCTGCGTTGATGAGTGCGCTCGGACTGGGTTCGACGCTCGGAATCCTGACCTGGATCTTCATCGACGGGCACGGTTCCGGTCTGTTGAACTTCACACCGGGACCGATCATGTCTCCCGTCCTGGTGCTGATCATCGCGATCGTCTACGGCCTGTCGACCGACTACGAAGTGTTCCTGCTCTCCCGCATGGTCGAAGCGCGAGCGCAGGGCGCGAGTACTACCGAATCCATCCGAATCGGCACGGCACATACCGGCCGAATCATCACCGCTGCCGCACTGATCCTGATCGTGGTCACCGGTGCATTCGGCCTGTCCGATCTGGTGATGATGAAGTACATCTCGTACGGCATGATCTCCGCGCTGATCATCGACGCGACGCTGATCCGAATGTTCCTGGTCCCCGCGACCATGAAACTGCTCGGCGACGACTGCTGGTGGGCTCCGGCCTGGATGAAGCGGATCCAGCAGAAGATCGGGCTGGGTGAGCCGATCCTCGACAACGAGCTGGTACTCGCGAACGTCCCGCAGATCGCGCCTGTCGGTGCGATCGCCGGACCGGGTCAACCGCGCAAGATCGAAGCGGCCTCGCGGGTCATGCCGCCGCCTGCCTCGGCTGTACAGCCGGACAGCGGACCTCGTGTTCCCGATCCACTCACCGAGCCCATTCCGCTCAGCGAAATGGCGATCAAGGCACCGAACACGGATACACCTGCCACAGAGAAGCCGGCACCGCGACGTCGTCTCGATATCGGGAGTGCAGCAAGCGCGCCCCAGAACTTGATCGAGGCACCGGTCCCCAATCCTTCGTACCGGCCGCAACCGAACGCCACCGACAAGCGCAGGAACCCCGCGCCCGCTGCGCCGGCCGAGCGTCCCATCGAAAGCTGGTTGTCGGACCTGCGGGCCCGGGAACAGACTCCCCCGGCCTCACGGCCGCTGCCGGTGGTGCGGACGCCTTCGCGTACAAACGGTTCGGCGACCAACGGTGCTGCTAGCAGCGCTTCAGGTAACGGCTCGAGCCGGAATGGCTCTGCAAACGGCGCTACCAACGGCTCTGCAACAAACGGCTCCGTAACCAACGGCTCGGCCCCGACCTCGGTGGAGGCGACCCCCCAGTCGCCGCCTCCACCGACCGCTCCGGAGCGTCGCAACGGGGTTTTCACGGATGCGCCTTCGCCTACCAACGAGCCCCGAGCTTCGGACGCCACCCCTGACGGCGACGACAACGCCACCGGCAGGCACCGGCCTGACGACGCCGGCGCCATCAGCGTGAGCGAGCTCATCGCTCGCCAGAAGCGAAGCTGACCTGCTCCTGCTCCTGCTTGGCAAAGGCTCGTGCATAACGTGTCCCGACCAGCAGGAGCAGCAAGCCGACCACCAGGAAGGCGACGCTGCGCACTAGCCCACTGAGTGTGGCCAGGTCGAAGAGGAACAGCTTTGCCACTGCCGCACTGGTGAGAGCAAGCCCGGCTCCGAGCAAGACGCGAGCGTGCTGGCGGTTGTTCAATCCGAGCACCAGCGCTGACGTGGCGGCAAGCATCCAGACGATGGTTGCAACGCTGTGCCCGGCAACGAAACCGGTTGCACTGTCGAAAATTTCGACGCCGGATGAGACGAGCGCGCACGTCACCGCGTAGAGGACACCGAACCCTGCGGCCGCCCATAGAACCGCCGCATTGGTATCGGCGACCAACTTCAGTCGGTGAATCGCCCACACCAGCATCACCAGTGCGCCTATCGCTGTCAGGCTCGAAAGTGCCGTGATCGCACCGAGTTGCATGGATGCGGCACGGGCGGTCGTCAACGCTTCCGGCGGAACCGTCGTGAGGTATCCGATCGATCCGATTGCCGCAAAGGCGGTTCCGAGCGCGAAGACGAAGCGCGAACCCGCATACAGCGAGACTCCGAGGAAGATCATTCCGACCGTGAGGATCAGCGGCACGACCAGAGATTCAGTCGCCCCGGAGAAGCAGCAGAGCAACAATGCGAGGGCGCCGGTTGCGCCCAGTCCGAATCGCAGTTGCGTCGGCAAAGGCTTGGCCGCCGCTGCAGCCGAAAGAAGTAGTGCCGCAGTAATTCCGTACAGCACTGCGGATTCGGTGCGCCCGAGCACGGCTCCGACGCTCATCAGCGGAAGGGTCGAGACAACAAAGGTAGCGGTGGACCACGCCCCTGCAACTCCGCCGCGCGAGGGCCAACCCGTCCACTGCATAGCCATCGCGCAGCCGGCGCCCACGATTGCAACCACGCTGGCACTGATCACCAATTGCACTGCACTGTTACCGGATTCGTCGAAGATGGACTCCGACGCTATCGCGATGAGCAGTGCGAGAACCACCGGTACGGTGCGCGCCATGCCCAGGTACTTCCAGTCACGACCGAGCTGGGCGGAGAACGTCGCCGATTGGATCGCGAACAGGAAACCGATGAGGGTCAACGATATTCCCGACGTCAGTACGGGAGCCAGCACCGCTGCGCCCAGAACGATCATGAGCGCCAGTGATTCGGAATCCCATTTGACGGCGAGGGCAACGCCGGCCGCGGCAATCCCGAAGGCAATCACCACCGCGAGCGGCGTCGTCACCCAACCGTAGAGAACGGACGCTGCGACGACGTCGAGGTACATCCCTGCGAAACCGGTGGCAGCCAGGGCAATTGCCCCCACCTTGCCCCCTGGGCGTCCATGCACCCGCACCCCGGCAAATACCAAGGCGCCGGAAAGAAGTGCGCCACCGAGCACCCGCAGCGGCGGCCCGAAGAACCCGGCCTGCGCTGCAAGTACCAGCAGCATCACGACGCCGATCAGTGTGACGGCAACCCCTGCCGCGGCCAGGAGTCGACTGATGACACCGTCGCGTTGCCACCAGGGCTGGCGAGGTGCCGCAACCGGATACGTCGGCGGCTGCCACGAGGGCACGCTCTGCTGAGGGCGGACCTGCTGCATCGGCTGTACCGGGGCTACCTGAACTACGGGAACAGAAGCTACCGGAGCCGGAACTACCGGCGCGGGCGCCGGCACGGCGGTCGAGGCCAGCTGAGTCTGCAGAATCGACAGGTTCTGGCCCATGTGACGCAGTTGTCGGCCGATGCTGTCGCACTCGGCCGAGAGGGCGATCACCAGTCGCGGATCGACGGCGGGAGAGCTCGGTGTAGTCATGAATATGAGCTTGCTGCTCAGCCGAACAGATCAGATGAGTAGTACTACCCGATCAGCGTGGGGACTTCTCGTATTCGACCGACAGCACCCTCGGCTGACAGGGCACTATCGCCGAGCTGCTGCGTTCCGCAATCGTTCGGACAGAAGCCGACCCGACGTGTGAAGCGGAGCGGGATCCTGACGCGCTCGAGCGAGCACCAGCGCACCCTCGAGTGCGGACAGAGCGAGAATGGCCTCGGACTCTGCGTCCTCGCGGGACCAGCCGTCGGCTTCGAGGCGCTGAGCCAACAAAGCAAGCCAGGAGTTGTAACCGTCCGCGCAAGCACCACGGATGACGTCGGATTCGGTTGCGGCATCCAGCGTTGCCGTAGCCAGAGCACATCCACGTTCGTAGTCCGAATCCGACAACCGAGCAGCCAGCGCGGCGGCGAATGCCGAGATCGCGGTGGCGGCATCGGGTGAGCTCTCCAGCAGATGCCGGATGAAATCGGCCATTGCCTCGCCACGACGCCTCAGAGCCTCGCCTGCGAGTTCTTCCTTGCCGCCCGGAAAGTGAAAGTACAAGGAACCTTTGGTAGTCGCACTAGCCGAGAGAACTTCCGACACACCCGTTCCCGCGTAGCCCTTCCGCTGCAGCAAATCGGCAGCGGCATCGACCAACAAATCCCTCGTAGACATAAGTTCAATATACCGATCAGTACACATATCACCAACACTTGAAGTGCATAAACTGCCAAAACCTTGCATCACTAGACCGATTGGTACATGATTCGGAAATCGACAAACCGGAGCGCGGCCAACGACGCTCACGATGGCAAAGGATCGAATCGATGTCCCCGAATCCCACAAACCGCACTACGCCGACCGTCCTCGGACCGGACGAAGATCTCGCCGCGACTCTCTCGGCCACCGGCGTCCGGATGATGGTTCGAAGCAAACAGACCGAGGGAGGATTCTCGCTTGTCCAACACCGCATCGCTCCGCATTCGATGACCTCGCCGGTCCATCGCCACAGCCGGGAAGACGAGTACACGGTGGTTCAAAGTGGCCGCGTCGCAGCGATGGTCGGAGACGAGGTCGTCTACGCGGAGACCGGCGCCATGATCTTCAAACCACGTGGCCAGTGGCACGCAGTGTGGAATCCCGACGACATTCCAGCCCGGATTCTCGAAATCATCACACCAGGAGGGATGGAAGACCTGTTCGAACTGATGCCGAAGCTACTGGCCGAAGCAGGTGCCGCAGCGGAATCGGTTGCAGCGCGGGTAGAAGCAGACTTCGGGATCGAATTCGATCTCATGGCCACCGCCGAGATCGCACAGATACACGGTGTGGGATTCGGTATCGAAAGTCACTGACCGACTGTCAGCACCTACCGATCGAAGGAGAATTCATGCTTGTACTCACCGGAGCAGAAGACCTCACCGCCAACCTGAACCAAGAGTTGGGTGTCAGCGACTGGCACGAGGTCACTCAGGAGTCCATCGACGAGTTCGCCGGCGTCACCGGCGACGATCAGTGGATTCACGTCGATGTTGATCGCGCGAAGGAGTCACCGTTCGGCGGAACGATCGCGCACGGCAACTACACGCTCTCACTCGGCCCCAAGTTCTCGTACGCGATGTTCTCGCTCGAAGGTTTTGCGTTTGCTCTCAACTGCGGATTCGACAAGGTCAGGTTGCCTGCTCCGCTTCCGGTTGGCTCTCGCGTCCGCATGCGTGCGACGTTGAGCAAAGTCGAACCGATCAATGGCGGCGTCCAGATCACGGTGACCCAGACATTCGAACGAGAACACGGTGACAAACCCGTGTGCGTCGCCGAGATGTTGACCCGCGCGTATCACTGAAAGGTCAGGAGCCGAACATCTTTCGGATCGTGGTACCGAAGGGATGCTTCGCGGTGACGCTGCCGAATCGCACCTTGCCGTGAACCACCAGGTGCAGCGGCCCCATCTGCGGACCGGAGCGAACCTTGTTGGACGCGCTTCCCCCGACTGCCTCGACACCGTTCATGTCCACCGTCGCCTCTTCGGGAACGATCAGTGAGATTGAACTGGCGTAGTCGTCGATCGAGATGTTCACGACCTGCGTCTGCATCACTGCACGCGTGAAATCGATGGTCACACTGGACATTCTGGTGTCGACCACGACGGCTGGAGGAACGATCCATGCACCGTTCCGCGTCACCGTCGCCATTCGTCCGCGGATCACGGCAGCATTCGCCGCGCCGTACGCACCGACAACCGGAGCCCCGACCGGAGCGCGGTAGGGCGGGCTCGGGTGAACCGGCGGTGGCTGATGCGGCTGGGGTTGGTAGGTCGGCGCCGGATAGGGCTGGCCTTGGTACATCGGCTGACCCGCATTGGGATACGCGGGTGGGTCGTAGTCGGAGATCAGTGTGATGCCCGGAAGATCCGTGAGTACCGAGTTGAGTTCACCTCGCGTCTTCGCGGCCAAGGCCGTGTCCATGCGCTCGGTGAACTCACCGAGCGAGAGCATCCCTTGACCGACAGCTTTCTGCAGCAGCTCGCCGACGTGCTCTCGTTCGGCATCGGACACGCGTAGATTCCTGGCCTCCATGATTTCCAGGATAAACGTTATTCGAGACCTTGTTCTATTGCGTATCGCGTGAGTTCGACGCGATTGGCCAATTGAAGTTTCCGAAGCGTCGCCTGGACGTGGTTTTCGACGGTCCGGTGGCTGAGCGAGAGCCTCGTGGCGATCTGTTTTGCGCTCAGCCCCTTGGCGACAAGACGGAGCACTTCAGTCTCACGGTCTGTGAGCCGAGGCAGCTCTGGTGCACGATCGTCGGCCGGTGCCGTCGACATCCGGCGGTACTCGCCGAGCACCAATCCGGCGAGGCCGGGTGTGAAGACGGCTTGTCCGTCGAAGGTCGCTCGCACGGCCTCGAGCAGTTCCGCCACGGAAGCACTCTTGACCAGGTAGCCCGACGCTCCGGCTTTGACCGCGTCGAGGACGTCGTCACGCTCGGCGGAGGCCGAAAGCACGAGTACCTTGCTCTTCGGCGAAACCTCGAGCACCGCAGTGGTGGCGTCGGCGCCGTTTCCGTCCGGCAGGTTCATGTCCATCAGAACCACGGCGGGTTGCACGGCGGCGGCGCGGCGGCGTGCACTCTCGACACCCTCCGCCGTCGCACTCACCGTGAAACCGGCGGCCTCGAGGTCCCGGGAGACACCGTCGCGCCACATCGGGTGATCGTCGACGACCATCACCGTCACCGGATTCTCGCCCTGTTCGTCAGCCACGCTCACTCTTCCCCTTCGGAACGTTGATCTCCCATTCGGTGCCCTCCCCTGGCCCCGTTTGCAGGACTGCAGTTCCGCCGAGCACCTGCACTCGGCCGAGAATGGACTTCGATACTCCCATGCGGCCTTCGGCTTCGGCTTGCGCCAAGCGACCCTCTGGAATTCCGATTCCGTCGTCGCGGACGCTGACGATCACCTCGCCCGGCAAATCTTCGAGCAATACGTATGCCTTCGCCGCGGGCCCGGCGTGCAGCCCGACATTGGACAGGGCATTGTCGACGATGGCTGCCAGTTCGATGGCTCGATCGCGCTCGATCACGACCGGGTGCGCGGGCGTCGACACCGACACCGACGTGCTGGCCTGCGTGGTCAACAGCGGACACAGATCCACTGTCTGTCCGCCGACGTCAGCCGCGGCACCCGAAACCTGCTCGGAGATCAGCATTCTCAAGGCGACCTCCTGCTCACCTGCCAGAGCAGCCAGTTCAGCTGCCTCGCCGCCGAGTGCCGCTCCTCGCCGGCGCACCATCGCCAGGACCTGCAGGACTCCGTCGTGTACTTCGCGTGCCAAGCGTTCGCGCTCTTCGGTGGCCGCCGCCAGACGTACGGCTTGTTCGAGTTGTCGATGCGAGCGCCGAGCGGTGGTGGTGGCCAAGCCCAACGCCAGGCCGACCGATACGAGCACGGGAGCCGTCGCATCGCGCCAGAGGTCCAGGTTGACCTGGTCGCGGATGATCGCGCTGGCCGCCGAGATGACGACTCCGGACGCCATGCCGAGCCACGGCCCGCCGAGAATTGCCGCGGAGATGACAGCGTTGGTGGCCCACAGCGTGGTGGGGAGCGTCTGGTGATTCTGATACCACTCGTGGTCGGAGACCAGCCTCGTCGACGCCATCAGCAAGACGACGACCACCTGATCGGCAATCACCACCTGGTACCGCGGCAGCTTCTTCCCGAACAAAGCACCGGAGGTCCCGAGCAGCAGTGCCGACACCCCGGTCCACACGGCCATCAGAGCGACGAAGAACCAGCTGAGCCGGGAGTTGGTGTAGTCGGAGGCCGAAGCGAACTGGTAGCTGATCGCGTACACCAGCGTGACGAGCCGAAATGCCTGCGCCGCCCGCCACAGCGGGGCATCAGGGTCGGTGTCGATGCCCGACGCCTCGCGAACGGTCGGCTGATAGTGCAGCCGGCGACGGCGGGTGGGCTCAGTCATCGGGAGGGGTGGGGTTCACGATGCGAGGCTCGGCGCGCGGCTCGTCGGGTTCGGCGGGGAACAGTGGGGTCTCCGGATCTTCGACGTGCAGTTCGGCGTACGCGATGTCCGGGTCGTCGGCGAGGAGGGAACGAATAGCGGTATTCAGGACCGCGACGATCGGAACAGCCAATAGCCCGCCGACGATTCCGGCGAGAACGATGCCCGTCGTAATGGCGAGAACGACTGCCAGCGGATGCAGGCGAACAGCGCGACCCAACAACAGCGGTTGCATCACGTGCGCTTCGAGCTGCATGACGCCGATGATGATGCCGAGGACAATCAGCGCCGTCAGGAAACCCTTCGTGACCAGAGCGACAAGCACCGCGAGAAAACCGGTCAGAAATGCACCGACGATCGGAATGAACGCGCCGATGAACACCAACGACGCCAGCGGCAGGGCGAGCGGCACCCCGAGGATCGCCAGGCCGGCACCGATACCGATCGCGTCGGCGGCGGCAACCGCGACCGTGGCGCGCACGTAGCCGATCAGCGACCCGAAACCCGCAGAACCGGCGATCCGCACGCGACGTCGAGCATCGGTGGGAACGATCCGGGTGACGAACTGCCAGATCTGGTCGCCGCCGTAGAGGAAGAAGATGAGAGTGAACAGCGTCAGCAGAGCCCCGGTGAAGATCTCGCCGATGACTGTCGCCGTGGTCAAGGCGCCGCTGGTCAGGGACTCACGATTGGATTGCACCGACTTGACGACCGAATCACCCGCTTGGCGGATCTGATCCTCACTGAAGTGCAACGGTCCGCTGGTGAGCCAGTTCTGAATCTGCGTGACGCTAGCCGTGAACTGGTCGGTGAGCTGCGGCAACCCGTCGATGAACTGCTCGACGACAAACGTCATGATTCCCGCGACCAGCCCGATCGAGCCGAGCAACACGACGATGACGGCTGCCGAGCGAGGAACACCCCACACCTGCAGCCGATCAACCACCGGAATCAACAGAGCCGATGCCAAAAGAGCCAGCCCGACTGGGATGAGCACGGTTTCGAGACGTAGAACGACATACCCGAGAACCAACAGTCCAGCGAAGATCACAATGAGGCGCCACGACCATTCCGCCGCTATGCGCACACCCGGATGCACTGCCCGAGCGTCGGCGGATATGGGTTTGTTCATCCTCGAAGCTCGCTCCGCACGCCCCCTGTTTGCGTTCACATCGCGAGCCTAACCGGACCGGCCGACACAGGTGAGCGGACGAATAATCGGACGCGCGTACCAACACTTCGACCTCTGCCAGCTAAATTGAACCCTGTGCGGGCCTCATACAGAGCAATAGCGGTGACCATCCGCAGCCGGTGGCCTCTCTATATGCTCTCCATGCTCGCGGCCAACCTGATCGGCGCGGTACTGGTCTTCGCCTTCGTGCGGTACGGCGTGCCGATCCAGGAGTCCGACGCGATTGTTGCCGACCGGGTCCGCAACTTCGCGATCTTCGGCGTGTACCTCGCGTTCGCCGGTGCCGTCAGTCTCACTGCAGCGGCCATGATGTTGAAATCGGTCATCCGTTGGCGGCTGCGCGGGGGTCCGCCGACAAGGTCCGAGCAGATGGCGGCACTCCACGCGCCGCTTCGCCAGGCCATCGTCCACCTGGTGCTGTGGATCTTGGGCGGAATCATCTTTGTGTTCCTCACCATCACCGAGATGCCCGGACTCGCGATCGCGGTGATCGTGACGGTGTGTATGGCCGCGACCACGACCTTCGGGTTCACCTACATGCTCGGTGAGCGCATCTTGCGTCCGGTCGCCGCCCAGGCCTTGAGCGAAGGCGAATTCGATCGGACCATGGCGCCGGGCGTCGGCACCCGGCTTGCGATGACCTGGGGACTCGGCACGCTGATGCCCGTCGCAGGCATCATCTTGCTGTGCTCGACGCAGCTCACGACGAATCTCGAGTTCTCCCCCGACTCACTCGCGTGGGCGATCCTGCTCATCTCGATCATGGCGATCGTGCAGGCGTTTGCGCTGTCGATGCTGACGGCTACTCAGATCTCCGATCCCATCCGCCAACTGCGTCGGGCCATCGAGCGAGTGCAGCGCGGCGCTACCGACGTACGTGTCGAGGTGTTCGACGGTAGTGAGATCGGCCGGCTGCAGGTCGGCTTCAACCGCATGATGAAAGAGTCCGACGAGCGTCGTCTGCTGCGTGAGCTGTTCGGTCAGCACGTCGGCGAGGACGTGGCCCGGCGCGCGCTGAAGTTCGGTACCGAACTGGGCGGCGAAACTCGATTCGTGGCAGTTCTGTTCGTCGACATGGTCGGATCCACCGGCGCCGCGGCCGAACGCCCGCCGGGTGAAGTGGTCGAGCTGCTCAACGAGTTCTTCCGTGTGGTCGTCGACGTCATCGATCGTCACCACGGTTTTGTCAACAAGTTCATGGGTGATGCGGCGCTCGCCATCTTCGGTGCACCACTCGATCGACCCGACGCTCCGACGGCAGCCCTCGCTGCGGCTCGCGAACTGCGGTTCAAGCTCAACGACATCACCGGCCTCGACGTCGGGATCGGCGTGAGCGCGGGGCTCGCGGTCGCCGGCAATATCGGTGCTGCCGAACGTTTCGAGTACACCGTGATCGGTGATCCGGTCAACGAAGCGTCACGACTCACCGAGCTCGCGAAGCTTCGGCCCAGCCGCGTGCTGGCGTCGACGAGCGCGCTGTACTTCGCCGACGAAGAGGAACAGGCCGAGTGGGAACTCGGCGAGCAAGTTCAACTGCGTGGACGCCGACGACTGACGCATCTGGCGTGGCCCGAAAAGTATCCAGAGGTCGATCCGGATCAAATTGGTTAGGGTGAGTCGATGGCTCAGCCTGGAAACACCCCACGGCGACTGAGACGACCACGCTCGCCCGTGGCCGAGACCAGTCGGGCCAGAGGGCGCTTCTGGTGGCTGAAGTGGCTGCTCGGGGTGGCGCTCGTCGCCCTTCTGATAGTCGAAGGCGCAATTCTCTGGCCCAAGCTCAGTGAGTCCTGGCGGGCCCTCACCGAAATCCATTGGGGATGGGTGGCCGCCTGCGTCGCGGCGCAACTCATTTCACTCAGCGGTTACGCGTCCGTGCAGCAACGTCTTCTCAATGCCGCCGGCGTGGTTGCCGGTCATCTGAAAAACCTCTCGGTCATTTATGCCAGTACGGCGATGGCGCTGACGCTACCTGCGGGCCAGGTTTTCTCGACCGCGTTCACGTACAAGCAGACTCGAAAATGGGGCGCGACACCGGTGGTCGCGTCCTGGCAGTTGGCTGTGTGTGGAGTGATCGCTGCTGCGACTCTGGCACTCCTCGGCGCTACCGGCGCAATAGCATTCGGCACCAAGGTCAGCCCCATAACGCTTACGATCTCGATCATCGGCATGGCAGCACTGTTCCTCGCGTTGCGATACATAGCCCAGAACCCCGGCAGTATCGAGCGGATCGGGCATCGAGTCCTGGCCCGATACAACCGAATTCGCAAGAATCCACTCGGCCGCGGAATGCGACGCTGGTCCGAGATCCTGAAGCAACTGGATTCGGTCGAGCTCAGCCGCACCGACTCGGTCATCGCATTCGGGTGGTCAGCCATCCATCGCGTCGCCGATGTCGCCTGTCTGGGTTTTGCATGCTGGGCGGTTGGCGCGGAGCCCTCTTTTGCGGGGCTCCTCATTGCCTTTACTGCCGCCAAAGCAGTCGGCAGCATTCCGCTGGTTCCCGGCGGACTGGGTTACGTGGACACGGCCCTGATCACAGCGCTGACGATCGCCGGAGCCAGCGGGGCGCAGGCAATCGCGTCGGTGTTCGTGTATCGAATGGTCAGCCTCGTTATGGTCGCTGTCGCCGGTTGGATCGTCTTCTTGATCACTTTCCGTGCAACCCACCACGAAGATCTCGAGATGGACCTCGAATTCGAACGTCGAGAACAACCCGGCGTCTAGCGTCGCAACGCTGCTGCCATGTCGTCGAGGTGTGCCCGGCTGATCCGTACGGCTGCCTCCGCGTCGCCGGCTTCGATGGCGTCCACCAACATTCGATGCTCGTCGGCGTCGGGCTGGTTGTGTGGATGTAGATCCAGAACCGCGATCAACTCGATCAACGCGGCCCGCAGACGCGGCACAAATGTCTCGAAGAGTTCCGACAGCACGGGATTGTGGGCCGCATCCACCACTGCCCGGTGGACGGCGATGTCGGCGTCGACGAAGGCCGCGTCACCAGAGTGCGCAGCGGCAGTTCTACCGTCCAACGCTTGCCTCAGAGCCGCGACGTCGACGGCATCGCGCCGCTGCGCTGCGAGGCGAGCCGCTTCGATCTCGACCGCGTTTCGCACCTCGACGACGTGAAGAATCGCCTCGGCCTCGAGCACTCGGGGCCACTGATCCGGTGGCGTCGTACTCCGTAGGAAGACGCCGGCTCCCTGTCGCGATTCGAGCATGCCGAGGCCAGCGAGGGTCCGCACCGCTTCCCTGATGGTGGACCGACCGATACCCAACTGCGCAGCCAAAGTGGTTTCACCTGGAAGTTTGGCGCCGACTTCCCATTCACCGCTCACGATCCGCGCTCGCAGCAACTCCGCGGCCTGGTCGGTGAGCAGCCGACGCTCGACGATCGGGGACACGTGAACTCCTCAGGTTGTCTGATAAGTGATTTCGTTCTAGTGTAGCCCGCATGGCTACAGGAGCACTCCTTCTCGACTGCCGCGGCGGGGCCTGAAAGACCGGCACCCCTCCGCGGGGTTTCGCCATGCCGGTCTTTCGACTCGACCGCAGGAGAAACCGAAGATGAGTACAACCCGCTCCAACCGCTGGAACAACCAGAAGCGCTCACCCATGCCGTCCGAGCGCTATCGCGCAGCCTGGGACCGCGTCGACATTCCGACTTTCGAGCGAACCTGGCCGTCCAATCGCACCACCGTGGCACCCCTCTGGGTGCCCGTCGATCTGCGCGACGGCAACCAAGCCCTCGCGGAACCGATGGACCCCGAGCGCAAGCGCCGAATGTTCGAACTGATGGTGGCGATCGGCTACAAGGAAATCGAGGTCGGCTACCCCTCCGCGAGCCAGACCGATTTCGATTTCGTTCGAGACCTGGTGCGCTTCGATCTCGTTCCCGACGACGTCACCATCGTCGTATTCACCGCCGCGCGTACGGATTTGATCGAGCGGACGTACCAATCCATAGAGGGACTGCCGAACGCGGTCGTCCACATGTACACGGCGACGGCGCCGACGTGGCGAAACGTGGTTCTCGGCAAGGAGCGAGAAGAGCTGCACGACATGATATTCCGCGCCGCACAAGATGTCGCTCGCGGCGGCGAAGACCACGACGGATGGCGATTCGAGTTCTCCCCCGAGGTCTTCAACCTCACCGAACCCGACTACATCCTGCAGGTATGCAACAGTCTCACCGAACTCTGGGACGCCAGTCCCGATCGCCCGGTCATTCACAACCTGCCTGCCACAGTCGAAATCGCCACCCCCAACATCTATGCCGATCAGATCGAATACATGCACCAGAACCTGGCCCGACGCGATTCGGTGATCCTCTCGGTCCACCCGCACAACGACCGCGGCACCGGGGTTGCATGCGCCGAACTGGCAGTGCTGGCCGGTGCGCAGCGCGTCGAGGGGTGCCTGTTCGGCAACGGCGAGCGCACGGGCAACGTCGACCTGGTAACACTGGGGCTGAATCTGCATGCACAGGGCGTCGATCCGGAAATCGACTTCTCCGACATCGACAAAATCCGTCGAACGGTGGAGTACTGCAACAGAATTCCCGTCCACGAGCGTCACCCGTACGGCGGCGATCTCGTGTACACGGCATTCTCCGGCACCCACCAGGATGCGATCAAGAAGGGTTTCGCCCATCACTACGAGAGCGCGAAGGCCGCGGGCGTCGATCCAGGATCGGCGCCGTGGGCAGTCCCCTACCTGCCGATCGACCCCGCCGACGTCGGCCGTGATTACCAGGCGGTGATTCGTGTGAACAGCCAGTCGGGCAAGGGCGGAATCGCTTATCTGGTACAGACCGAGTACGGAGTCGAACTCCCCCGGCGTCTGCAGATCGACTTCGCTTCGCGGGTGCAACTCGAGACCGACGACTCGGGCACCGAAATGACGGCCGACCAGCTGTGGAACCTGCTGCTGCGCGAGTACGGGTACAACGGAGGAGTGCGTCGGTACTCGCTGGAACACACCGCCGACGGTGATCAGTTGTTCGTCGCCATCGATCGTGGCGGGCGCGAGGTCACCGCCGCAGCCAGCGCGTCCGGACCGGTCGAGGCATTGAGCAAAATCCTGACCGATCAGGGTTCGGTGGTCGAGGTCGTCTCGCTCACCCAGCATTCACTGCCCCGCAACCCGAAATCTTCCGGGAGTGCGAATTCGGCAGTCACCATTGCAGAGTGCGTGGTGAACGGTGAAGGGCGCTGGGGCATTGCGGTGCATCAGTCGGTGACGGCGTCGGCGCTTCACGCGGTCTATGCCGCAAGCACACAAACTGTGATGCAGCTCACATGATCTTGCGGAAGGATTTCCAGGGGTCCATAGTTGAAGCTACAAGAACTTGAACATTCAACTACTTCTTCAGGAGCTTCCATGACCACCGCAACCTTGCCCACATTGACCGCCGGAACCTGGGTCATCGACACTGTCCACTCCACCGTCGGATTCTCGGTTCGCCACCTCATGGTTTCCAAGGTTCGTGGAACGTTCGACGAGTTCTCCGGAACGATCACCGTTGCCGAAGACGGAACCCCCGCCGTCGAGGCCGAGATCTCCGTGGACTCCATCAACACCAAGAACGAGCAGCGCGACGGCCACATCAAGTCCGCTGACTTCTTCGACGTCGAGAAGTTCCCGAAGGCAACCTTCAAGTCCACCGCAGTGCGCTCCAAGGGCAGCGACTTCGTCCTCGCCGGCGACTTCACGCTCCACGGCGTCACCCGCGAGGTCGAGCTGAACCTCGAGTTCAACGGCGTCAACCCGGGCATGGGCCAGGGCCCCGTCGCCGGATTCGAAGCCACCACCGTCATCAACCGCAAGGACTTCGACATCTCCATCGAGATGCCCCTCGAAGGCGGCGGAGCAGTTGTCGGCGACAAGATCACGATCACCCTCGAGATCGAAGCCGGCCTCCAGTCCTAACCTCACTGTGCGCCTTTATTAACCGCCCGCGGTTAATAAAGGCGCACAGTCGTATGGTGTGAGCGTGAAGAAGTACGCACCATTCCTGCTGATCGACGCCATTCTTGTCATAATCTTCTGCGCGATAGGGCGCCGTACCCACGAAGAAGCCAACGCGCTCGCCGGTCTCGCGAAGACGTCCTGGCCGTTCCTGACCGGCCTGGCAATCGGATGGGCCGCCACGTTCGCGCTGTACCGCGACAAGTTCAACCCCGTTCTCCTGCTCCCCACCGGCATTGCCGTTTGGCTCGGCGCCGTCGTCATCGGCATGGTCCTGCGAGTGCTGAGCGGTCAAGGCACGCAGTTCAGCTTCATCGTCGTCGCGACGCTGGTCCTCGGCGCGTTCCTGCTCGGCTGGCGTGCACTCGTGCCGCTGGTAGCGAGGATTCGCACCAAGTCGTAACCAAATTCCACGGCTCGGAACCACCCGAAATGCCCGAGGACGTAGGACACTTTTCGGATGAGCAACACTACGGAGCCCGTCGAACGTAGCGAAAAGGAAGACCGGGGGTTCTTCGGACAGCCCTTTGCGCTGGCGAACCTGTTCGGCGTCGAGATGTGGGAGAGATTCTCCTTCTACGGGATGCAAGGCATCCTCATCTACTACCTGTATTACAGCGTCAGTGACGGCGGCCTCGGCATCAGCCAGGCAGCAGCGACCAGCATCGTCGGCGCGTACGGCGGCACCGTCTACCTGTCGACGATTCTCGGCGCGTGGGTGGCCGACCGACTTCTCGGCTCCGAGCGCACCCTCTTCTACAGTGCTTCGCTGGTGATGGCCGGCCACATCGCACTGTCGGTTCTCCCCGGCATGTGGGGTGTGGGTGTCGGCCTGGTCATGGTTGCCTTCGGCAGTGGTGGTCTCAAGGCCAATGCGACCTCACTGGTCGGAGATCTCTATTCCGAAAAGGATGTCCGCCGCGACGCCGGATTCTCCATCTTCTACATGGGCATCAACATCGGCGGGCTTGTCGGTCCGCTGCTCACCGGTGCCGTCCAGGACGCCTGGGGATTCCACGCCGGTTTTGCTCTCGCCGCCGTCGGTATGGCGCTCGGTTTGATCCAGTACACGCTGGGCCGCAAGCATCTTCACGGAATCGGAGCCGAGCCCGGCAACCCGTTGCCCGCGGACAAGCGCGCTCTCTACATCGGTATCGGCATTGCTGCGATCGTCGTCGTCGCGGTCGCCTCGGTCACCGGTTTGATCACGGCGGACAACATGTCCGACGTCGTTGTCGGACTCACGATCATCGCGTCCGTCGGCTACTTCCTCCTCATGCTCACCAGCAAGAAGGTGACCAAGGTCGAACGCAGTCGGGTCTTTGCGTTCATCCCGATGTTCATCGCGAGCGCGGCCTTCTGGTCGCTGTTTCAGCAGCAGTTCACCACTGTGCCGGTGATCTCCGACAAACTCCTGGACCGCAATCTCTTCGGTTGGGACTTCCCGCCGACGTGGGTGCAGTCGATCAACCCGGTCTTCATCATCATCTTTGCCGGTGTGTTTGCAGCCATGTGGACCAAACTCGGTGACCGTCAGCCGTCGTCGCCTATCAAATTCGCACTAGGTACCGGCACGATGGGTCTGGCGTTCCTGGCGTTCATCCCGATCACCGGCGGCGGCCCGAACAGCGCACCGCTCCTCGGCCTTGCCGGAGTGCTTCTGCTCTTCACCTTCGCAGAGCTCTTCCTCTCCCCCGTCGGCCTTTCCCTTGCAACCAAACTCGCGCCCGAGCATTTCCACACCCAGATGGTGGCGTTGTTCTTCCTGTCCGTTGCTTTGGGTTCTTCGATGGCAGGGACCTTGGCCGGTTACTTCGACATCGACGACAGTCGCCCCTTCTTCCTGATCATCGGTTTCTCGTCGATCGGAATCGGAGTGATTCTTGCTCTTGCCTCCCCGTGGATCAAGAAGCTGATGCAGGGCGTGAATTAGGCAGTCTCACTTCACCCACAACCACACAGCCAGCACGAATCCCGCTATCGCTACTGCCACACGCAGTACCGATGGCGGGATTTTCTTGACGACGGGTGGCCCGCACCATCCTCCGGCCAGCGCGCCGAGCGCCATCGCCAACGCGGCCACCCAGTGCACCTGTCCGGAGAAGGCGAAGATGAGCGCGGCCACAAGATTGGCGATGCCGAGAAAGAAGCTCTTCAGGATCGTTGCACGCCAGACCGTTTCGGAGGTCAGGATGAGCGTCGCGGCCAGGAAGATGACACCGGCGCCGGCGCCGAAATAGCCACCGTAAACCGCAACGGCAAACAGTGCTGCCGAGTAGATTCCGGGACGGTCACCGCCGCCGGCCAGCTCACGAATCTTCGGTTGCAGTAGCAACGCGAGCGAGGCGAACACAACCATCGCGGGCACAACGGATTCGAAAGAACCTTCCGGTGCCAGCCACAGAATCAGGGCACCGACAATGCCGCCGGCCGCTGAATAGAGAGCCCAGCGAACAAGTTTCGGACCAGTATCTGCAACTTCGCGTGACGAGTTCGCCAATGCTCCGACGCCGACGGCCACCAACGCAACAGTATTGGTCATGTTCGCGCTGACCGGTGAGAGCCCGACGCTCAGCAAAGCCGGATACGAAACGATCGATGCAAGACCAGTGACAAAACCGACAAGACCGCTGAAGAATCCCGCTACGACGAGGAAAAGGAAATCGAGCAGGTTCACGAACCAGGAATCTACTCGCGGTGCCCGGTACTACTTGTCGGCAGGCTTGCCGAGTTCCTGGAAGAGCTTGTCCGTCATCTGCATTGCTCGATCGCCGCCGTCGGCGTCTGCGACGAACACCGCGAACGCGAAGTCTCCGCGCGATCCGTAGAACCAGCGATCGTCGCCGCTCGCTGCACCGGCCGCCATCATGTCCGGGTACCCGGCCAGTCCGCCGGCCCCTCGCATGGCGTCGCGCAGACGATTGTTCACATCGCCGGGCAATGCCGTCGGGGCGACGTCGGCGGTAGCCGGTTGTCCGAAGACCATCATCGGAAGCGGGGCACTACCGCGGGCGATCGATGCCGCCAGCATCGCCATCCCGAATGGAGTCACCGTCGGCGCACCCGAGTCGTTGGACGTCTTGTTGGCCATGACGTTGTTCATCGCCTGGTCCACGCCGGGGCGGTTCGCGGCAAGCACTGCTGTCTGCTGTTCGAGTCCCTGAATATGGAAGCCGTTGCCCAGTCCGAGTTGCTGCCCCGTGTCGGCCAACTGCTCGGCTGACACTGCTCCGGGGTCGACGCCGTTCTGCATCGACGATGCGAGACGAACCAGATCGAGGGCGCCGCCGGCCGGGCGCAACCCGGTGAAAGCGATGGGCCCCTGTTCGATGGCCTGATTGTTCTGTGCTGCAGCCAGAATGGCGCCGTCCGACGGGCGGATCGCGACGATGGCCGCGGGAGTACCTGCACTGACGACGGCTTCGATCGCGGCAAGTTGAGCGTGCGAGTCGAGAGTCGCGGCGACGTCGGGGCCGGGAGGTCCCTGGAAGCCGGCTTGCTTGATCGGGAACCCGTTGGACTCGACCAGGTTGACCGCCCAGCCGGCGGTGGCGTCACGATTGGCCTGCCACACGGTTCGCAGCGGATCGAGCAACGGCGAGTTGATGCGACGGTCGGAGGCGATCAGCTTGGGTGTCTTGACCACAACGACGCCGGGGATCGCAAAATCGCTTTCCAGGTAGGCGTAGTCGGGATCGCGGAGCAGTACGGCGGTGACGGGCTTGCCGGGGTTGGCGGCGAGGTCGGCCAGCATCGACTCCGAGGTGACCAACGGCGCGACAGGTTCGAGGACCGTGGCGAGGCGACGGGTGGTGTCGACGGGGTCCGGCATGGTGGCCGGGTCGAGAGTGATCGCGTTGATGGTCTGCTCGTTCATGAGCAGGGTGCCGGTGCTGTCGACGACCTTCGGCGGCGCTGCGTCCGTACGGGTGTACGAGACGGTGCGACCGTTGCCGAGGTCGGGGACGAGGACCGACGGGTCCCAGGACACACGCCAGCCGACGGACAGATCGCGAACCTCACCCTGCGACTGGTAGCTCCAGTCCTTGCCTTCCCCGAAATTCCAGGACGCGTCGAGGGTGAAGAGTCCGGAGTCGCTACCCAGATCCATGACCTGAGCGACGTCGAAGTCGGTGGACTTGGCGGCCAGTCCGTCGAACATCTGCTGGATCGACGGCCGTGCCGCGTTGGGGTACGACGTGAGCGCCGCGGCAGCTTCGGCGTCGTGGTTGTTGAGGGCGGTGACGAAGTCCTCCACCACCGAGGCGGCGTCGGATTTCTTCTCCCCACCGATGACACACGACGCGAGCGCCACTGTCAGAACGACAGCAGTTATCGACGCAACGACATATTTTCCACGACGGTTGTGCTGTCCTCCGGGCCCCATGCATGTAACTCTTTACTTCTGTCACACGAGTAACAAGCACGGGATGCCTACGAACGTGTCACGGTTGAGCTACGACGGTGTGATCCAACTGCAACGGAAAACAGGTTTCAGCGCAGAAAAGTGCCCGCTACCTGCACTGCAGGTGAAGAGCTGTCCGCACCCGCGATGAATACCGCAAATGCGAGGTCTCCCTTGATTCCGACAAACCACCCATGTGCCGGGCCACCCTCAGTTTCGGCCGTGCCGGTCTTGCCGAGAAGCCCCGGAATGTCCTGCAACGACGTCGCAGTACCGCCCGTGACGGTCTCGCGCATCATCACCCGCAACTGTTCGGTCACCTCCGCGGGAGCAGGTGCGACCGTCTGATCCGCCACGCCGGCCTGTCCCTTGACCAACATCGGCGACGGCGTGGTTCCGTTGGCGATCGAGGCCGCCACGAGAGCCATCCCGAAAGGCGTGGCGGTCACGGTGCCCTGGCCGATCGCGGACTCGACGCGCTCGGCGGGAGTGTTCGCGTCGGGGACGTTGCCCGTCACCGTCGTGAGCCCGGGGGTCACGTAGTCGACGCCGAGCCCGAACTGAAGCGCCGCATTGTGCAGGGCATCCGCAGGCAGACCGACGGCCATCCTCGCCATGGTGGTGTTGCACGACTTCGCGAATGCCGTGTGCAGCGGAACCGATCCGAGGTCGAACTCGTCGTCGTTGGGGATCTGACGCCCTTCGATGTTCTCGGTACCCGGGCACGGCAGAACTGTGTCCGGTGTAGCGACGCCGGCTTGCAGGGCCGCGGACGTCGTCACTGTCTTGAACGTCGAACCCGGTGGGTACAGGCCGGTCAACGCGATCGGGCCCTGTGCGTCTGCGGGGGCGTTCTGGGCCACCGCCAACACCGCTCCGGTTGACGGCTGCAGCGCAACGATCGCCGCCTGTTGCGTCACCCCGGCCAGTGCGTTCTCGGCCGCGAGTTGCAGCGGTCGGTCGATGGTTGTCGCGATGTTCGGAGCAACCGGCCCGTCTTGGCCGGCGACTGTGGTGACGGTTCCGTTCTGCTTCACCTGCTGTACCGCCCAGCCTGCTGACTTGTCCTGCCCCTCCTGCCACAGATCGGACAACCCACTGAACGTCGGCGACGCCAGAGTTTTGTCCACCGAGAGCAACCGCGCCTGCGGTGCCAAGCTCACTCCGGGAATCGCCGCCAACCGCTCCTCGATCGGTGCAAGATCCTCGGCCCGCAAAGTGATTGCGGTGACCGGCTTCCCACTTGCCGACGCAAGATCGCCGCTCAGCGATGCCGCCGTAATCGTCGGTGCGATGGGCGAGAGAAGGGCCGCCACGGCTGCCGTGTCCACCGGGGGCACCGCGGCGGAATCGAGATTGACCAGCGTCACCACCTGCTGCTCCATGATCGGCTGACCCGCAGCGTCCAGCACCGACGGCGGAGCACCGGTCGTGGGCGTGTAGCGCAGGGTCGTCGAGGAGGTCAGGTCCGGGGCCAACAGCGCCGGGTCCCACTGAATCAGCCAGTTGTCCCCGCTTTTCGACGCGTTTCCCTGCGTCGAGTAGTTCCAGTCCTGACCTTCACCGAACTTCCACGCCGCATCGAGTGTGAACGTCCCCGCAGAATCACCGGACTCGGTGGCGTCGGAGACGGTGAATGTTCCCTCGTCCTTGCCCAGTCCGTCGATCAGGGCAGAAATCGCAGTCGACGCCGCCGCCGGGTCGGTGGTGAGGGCTGCCGCCGCTTGCACGTCATCCGCGGTGAGCGCGGACGCGAACTCCTCTGCCACAGATTTCGGCTGATCAGGGCCAGAACTGCACGCAACGACGGATCCTGCGGCCAACACCCCCAGAGCTACGGCAGCCACGGGACGACGGAAAGTTCGAAAGCTCTGACGAGCGTGTGAAAGGCGCACGACTTCGATCATGCCCGAATTTGTGGCGCCAGTTCGACTATCGGTGTAATCATGTAATCAGTGCAATAAACGCACGCCACACTCCACCAGCTCTCAGAGGAGAACGCCATGAAGAACTCACAAAACTCCGGCGACCGCAGGTTCGGCCGTCCCGGAGGTTGGCAACAAGCATCGGTTCCCGACGCGAGTGATGCGTCCGACTGGTTTGCCGGTCGACTCCCAGATGACTGGTTCACCGGAACGGCCGACGTCCAGGTCGACCGCGAAGAAATCGTCGTGATCGGTGAACTCCCGGCAGTCGACGGCGGCGAGGCAGCCACGGACGGAAGGATCTCGCGCTTTCGCGAAACCACGCGCGCCGACCGGATGCGCATCGCCGACGAGGCCGAGGCTCGCTACGGACGCAAGGTCGCCTGGGGCGTACGCCTGGACGAAAAGACCGTCCTGTTCACACATCTCGCGGTCCCGGTGATGACACGGTTACGTCAGCCCGAACGCAAGGTTCTCGACACTCTGGTGGACGCGGGTGTTGCTCGTTCGCGCGCGGATGCACTCATGTGGACAGTTCGGTTGGCGGGCAAGCACAGCGAACAGTGGCTCACTGAACTTCGCGAAGCGATGTCGAAGGTCGACGATCTCCGATCCGAAGGCCCGAAAATCTGAAGGCCCGAAGATCTGAAGGCCAGAAAATCTGAGCACCGAACACTGACGAGACCGACAGCACAGAATAATTCGATTGCACGGGACCGTTCGAGTGTTCTAACCTGGAACACGAATCATTCCCGACAGAACAGGAAACGGGCCGTTGCTCCTCTAGAGGTTCATCACGCGAAGGCACTCGCACCCATCAGCACTTGCTGAGCCGGGCGCACAGTCCAAGCACCCTCTGGAGTACTCATGACCCATACGCATTCTTCTCTGTCGCTCTCGGATCTCACCTTCATCTGGGCGGACGGCGAATCAGTCTTTTCCCGCACCAGTTTTGTATTCCCCAGTGGCCGTGTCGGTCTCGTGGGGCTGAACGGATCAGGAAAGTCGACTCTGCTGCGATTGATCGCGGGAGAGCTCTCACCTGAATCCGGATCCGTGACCGCCTCCGGCGAGGTCGGCTACCTCCGTCAGGACATCACACTCGATCCGAGCGTTCGGGTGGATGACATCCTCGGTATCCACGAACTCCGAAACGCACTGCACCGCATCGAAACCGGCGATGGTTCGGAGTCCGATTTCGCTCTCGTGGACAACAACTGGGACATCGAGGAGCGTGCACTCTCCACCTTGCATCGGCTCGGCCTCGAGAAGGTAGTTCCGGATACGGCAGCACTGAGTCGAACGGTCGGCACCCTCTCCGGCGGAGAGACCGTACTACTCGGCCTGACCGCAACGCTGCTGAAGAATCCGCAAGTGCTACTCCTCGACGAGCCGACCAACAACCTGGACCGCGACGCTCGATCAAGGGTTCATGCTGCAGTCCAACAGTTTCCGGGAACCGTACTGATCGTCAGCCACGACCGGGAACTGCTCGACACAGCGGAGTACACCGTCGAACTACGTCGAGGGGGTCTACGCGTGTTCGGCGGCAACTACTCGCACTACCAGGAGGTCGTGACCGCTGAGCAGGAAAACGCACTCGCCACCGTTCGCGACGCCAAGGCCGATCTGGCGAAGCAGAGCCGCGAGCTGATCGACGCTCGAACAAAACTGGACCGACGTAAGCGCTATGGGCAGAAGATGTTCGAGAACAAGCGGGTGCCACTGATTATCGCGCAGGAACGAAAACGCCAAGCCCAAGTTTCGGCCGGAAAGCTGGCCCTCAACCATATCGGGAAGGTGGACGAGGCCAAGTCCGCCCTGTCGGAGGCAGAGGAACTCCTTCGAGACGATCGCGAGATCCGCCTGGACCTTCCTGCTACAGAGGTTCATCCGGGGCAGCAGGTTGCGCGGCTCGACGAGGTGACGTTGCGGAGCGGCCAAGGGGTATCGCTCCAGATCACCGGGCCGGAGCGGATTGCGCTACTGGGACGCAACGGAATCGGCAAGACAACGTTGCTCGATGCACTCGCTGCGTCGACTCCGTTCGTAGCCTCTCGTGCGCTCCCCCAACGTCTCGACGTGTTCGACGAGGATCTCTCGGTGGCAGACAACGTCGCTTTGGCCGCGCCACACGCGACAGCCGAGGAAATTCGCGGGCAGTTGGCACGGTTCCTTTTCCGGGGAACGGATTCCGACGTGTTGGCTTCTGCGCTCTCCGGCGGTGAACGATTGCGCGCGGCGTTAGCGACGATCCTTCTGGCCGAACCCGCGCCCCAGTTGCTTCTTCTCGACGAGCCGACCAACAACCTGGACCTACCGAGTCTCGCTCACCTCACGCAGGCACTTTCCGATTTCCGCGGTGCCATGGTGGTGGTGAGTCACGATCTGCCGTTTCTGCGCGACATCGGCATAACGCGGTGGATCAGCATGGACGAGACTGGTATTCGAGACATCGATCCCGAGTAGGCCGACGGTTGTCGCCAACGGTGCTTGACGGTCTGGCCTACCGTGGGGCGATGTGCCTTCACCTCGACGCAACCGCTGCGCTGTCGCTCGCAGGTTGGGTTCGCGAAGAACCTACTCGATCGGCCTCTGCCCCAGTTCCGCAACCACTGGTCGGCGGTTGTGACCAACTCATAGTGTGGGCGAGTTCGTTCTCCGTACTTGCCAGTTCCGACGACCAGGTGTGGTTTCTCTCGGCAGAGAACTATGCCGGTGGTGTTGGCGTCAGCGATGAGGCGTTTCCCTGGAATGCGTTCCGGCACGAGAGCCTGGCGGTCGCTTCCGGGCCGGCGGAGCGCGCGGCGATCAACGCCTTCTGGTCCACTCACCTCCCGGTCCTGATGTCGGTGCGAAATGGGTACGAGTACTTGGCGCTCGCACCCGACGGTCAGGTTGTCCGCGGGAGAGAGCCGGAGTTCGAGGAGGTCACCATCGTCGCCGCTGATTTCGAGGCTCTGATTCGGGGCATAGCCGCAGGCGTCAGCACCGCAGACCCCTTCACCGATGCACTGCTTGGAACAGTGGGCACTGCCCCGCCGGGCAGTGACCGGTAGCTCTGAGGGAGGCCGAGTTGATGGCCCGTAGCAACTGACACCCATACTGGACGGGTGTTGCACGACGTGAGAAATCCGGTGGACGGTGCGCGAATCGCCTATCAGATCGTGGGCGATGGCCCACCCCTGTTGATGGTGCACGGCACGGCGTTGTCGCGCTCCATCTGGCGTGGCTTCGGGTACGTCAAGGCACTCCAGGACCGGTACCGTCTGATCCTCGTCGACATGCGGGGTCACGGACGCAGCGACAAGCCGCACGACTCCGATTCGTATGCAATGGATCTGGTGGTCGCTGACCTCCTGGAAATTCTCGACACGGAGTCTCCGTTCGAACCGGCTCACGTCCTCGGATACTCGTTCGGCGGGCGTTCGGTGATGTCACTGGCAGTAGAGCACTCCGAACGGGTGCGGTCGTTGACCGTCGGGGGCGGTAGTAGCCGACCGATGACGGGTGCGTTCGACGCATTGTTCTTTCCCGGTTGCATCGACGCACTCGAAAGCGGCGGTATCGAAGGGTTCCTGTCCGGTTGGGGCGCTCGGCGCGGCAAACCGGTGGATCCCCAGACTGCGACCGCGTTTCGAATCAACGACGCACTCGCACTCGCGGCATACATGCGGCGAGCCGAGAAGGAGAAGGGCATCGACGACGCGGTGCTTCAACGGATCACCACGCCGACTTTGTTGTTCGTCGGATCGAGAGATCGCGAGCGCCTACCGGATACCGAGCATCTCGCGTCGATGATCCCGGACAGTGCCTTGACCGTGATCGAGGGCGCTGATCATGCGAGCGCAGTCGCGGACTCCGAAGCTGTGCTGCGTGCGCTCATTCCGTTCCTGAGCCGTCAGTAGTCCGGCTACACCCGACCGCTACTGAGGTGTGAGCACTTTCGACTCGAGTGCAGTCACCGGTGGTTGCCGCAAGTCCAAGCGCCGCAGCAACTGCGCATTCGCGGCAACCACCACGGTGGACACCGACATCAGGATTGCTCCGACCTCCATCGGCAGCACGAACCCGACGGGCGCCAGCACTCCCGCAGCGAGGGGAACCGAGATCGCGTTGTATCCCGCTGCCCACCACAGGTTCTGAACCATCTTCCGGTAGGTGGCGCGGGACAGCTCGATGACCGAGCTCACCGATCGCGGATCATCGCTGGCCAGAACAACTCCCGCCGACGCGATCGCCACGTCCGTTCCGGCACCGATCGCGATGCCCACATCCGCCTGGGCGAGCGCCGGCGCATCGTTGACCCCGTCGCCGACCATCGCCACGCGGTGGCCCGCAGCCTGAAGCCGCGATACCTGTGCCCCCTTGTCCTGCGGAAGCACCTCGGCGAAGACCTCGTCGATCCCGAGCGTGCGGGCAACCGAATGTGCCACGGCCTCCGCGTCTCCGGTCACCATGGCCACGCGCACACCGCGAGCGTGGAGGGCGTCGACAGCCAATACTGATTCCGGGCGAATCTCGTCGGCCAATGCCAATGCACCGATCACCTTCTCGTCACGCACCACGTGCAGAACCGTCGACCCGTCGCTGAGCCACTCTTCGGTCCCCGGGATCGGCGTGGCACCGACCGATCTCAACATCCCCGGTCCGCCGACGCCTACGCGTGCACCGTCGACGTTCGCCGCAACCCCGATCCCGTTGTGCGCCTGAAAGTCCGAACCTGCAGTGAATTCGAGTGACAACTCCCGCGCCGCTGCGACCACGGCGCGTCCGAGTGGATGTTCACTGTCGAATTCGACGGCAGCGGCAGCGCCGAGAACTTCGTCATCGGCATACCCGTCGACACCGCGCACACCGACCACTGCTGGCTCGCCCTTGGTGAGAGTGCCGGTCTTGTCGAAGAGAACGGTGTCTACGTTGCGCATCGCCTCGAGGGCCATGCGGTCCGTGATCAGAATCCCAGCCCGAGCCGCCCGTTCGGTCGCGATCGACACGACCAGCGGAATCGCCAACCCGAGTGCGTGCGGGCAGGCGATCACCAGAACGGTGATCGTACGGGTGACTGCGCTTTCCGGTGTGCCCCAGATGCTCCAGGCGATCGCGGTCAACACTGCCGCGCCGAGTGCGTACCAGAACAGCAGGGCAGCGGCCTTGTCCGCCAACACCTGGGCACGACTCGACGAATTCTGGGCCTGCTCGACCAGGCGACGGATACCGGCGAGCGCGGTGTCTTCGCCCACCGCGGTGACTCGCAGCCGCAGCGCAGAGTCGGTGGCTACGGTGCCGGCCACCACCTGGTCACCGACAGTGCGCCGAACTGTCTTCGACTCGCCCGTGATCATGGATTCGTCCATGTCGGCACTGCCCTCGACCACCGTTCCGTCCGAGGGAACGCGGGCGCCGGGACGAACTATCACCAGGTCACCGGTGACCAGAGCTGCGGTGGGCACGGTTTCCACCGAATCGCCCACCACCCGTTCCGCCTCGTCGGGTAGCAACGCGGCAAGCGAATCCAAGGCGCTCGAGGTCTGACTGAGCGAACGCATCTCGATCCAGTGGCCCAACAACATGATCACGATCAGAAGCGCGAGTTCCCACCAGAAATCGAGAGTGTGATCCACCCAGTGCAGACTCGCAGCCCAGGACGCAAAGAAGGCCACCGTGATCGCGAGCGCGATCAACAGCATCATTCCCGGTTGCCGAGAACGGATTTCGGACACGCCACCGGTGAGGAACGGCTTACCGCCCCAGAAGTACATCACTGTGCCGAGTACCGGTGAGATCCATTCCACCAGAGAGCTTTCCGGCAAGGTGTACCCGACCAGATCAGCGAACATCGCGTCTGCCGCAACAACCGGAACTGCGATGACCAGCATGACCGCGAACAATTTCCGGAACTGTGCGACGTGATCCCCGTGACCACCGTGTGCCCCATGCTCCATCTGGCTGTGGTCCATCTGGCCGTGGTCCATCTGACTGTGATCCATGTGGCGGTCATCCCCTCGCGTGTGATTGCAGCACAGCACCAGTCAAGCCATCAGCCTCGAACGTATGCCCAGGCAGTCACCCGAGCAAGGTCACGCGGCCAAGGTCTCCCGTTCAGCTGCCCTTCAACATCGCTTCCATCTGAGTGATTTCTGCCTGCTGACCAGCGATGATCGCTTCTGCCATCGCCTCCGCCGAGGGGTCGAGCCCGTTGTCGATTTCGGTCTGGGACATGGTGATGGCGCCCTTGTGGTGCTCGATCATCATCGTCAGCCACATCTTGTCGAACTCCGCGCCGCTGGCGTCGGTGAGAGCCGTCATGTCTTCGGCCGACATCATGCCCGGCATGTCTGCCATCCCGACGCCGTGACCCGCGTGCGCCGAATCATCCATTCCTCCCATCGAACTCGACGCAGGGTCGGGGCGTCCCCACTTCGTCAGCAGTTCGGTCATCTGAGCCATCTCCGGGCCTTGCGCTGCCTCTATCTGCGCTGCAAGAGAAAGAAGTTCGGCATTGTCGGTTCGGCCTTCCACCATCCGGGCCATGTCCAATGCCTGCGCGTGATGCGGGTACATCCCTTCGAGGAATTCGATGTCGGCTGCATTGACACCCGCCGGAATCGCCGACTGTGCTGCGACGCTGGTTGTTTCGGAAGAATGGGTGACGCTCTCCCCGGAGTTGTCCGAACATCCGGCAATCAACAGTGCTGTCGCTGCCACCGCTGGAACGAACCGCGCGGCGCTCCGCTTGAACGTCGAAGACATGTTTTCCACTCCCAGAAATTGAATTGATATACATTGCCCCACAACTGATTTGATCCCTGTGGGTGCTACTGCACATTTGCCACACTACCGGCGCAATGCCGCCGAGAGACTCGATAACCGGCCCATACGATGTTCCTTCATCGAATCTTCACAGTCGAACGAAACCATCAGGCGGCGGTAACAAGGCGGCGCAGTCGACTAACCTCGGACTGATGAGCGCCGAACTACGACCGAGCGAGGAGCCTGGGCGCGTACTCGTCGTCGACGACGAACCTGCGCTCGCGAAGGTTGTCTCCAACTACCTGAGCCGAGAGGGCTTCACCGTTCGGATCGCACACGACGGTCCGAGCGCGGTACGTGCGGTCCGCGAATTCGAGCCCGCACTGATCGTGCTCGACCTGATGCTCCCGGGCTTCGACGGTCTGGAAGTCTGCCGGCGGATCCGCACGTTTTCCGACGCGTACGTCCTGATGCTCTCCGCCCGCGGTGACGAGTCGGACAAGGTGACCGGACTGGCAGCTGGCGCAGATGACTACGTGGTCAAACCCTTCGGCCCCCGCGAACTGGTTGCGCGAGTGAAAGCACTGCTCAGACGGCCACGCGCGTCGAGCATGCTGCCGGAAGCGCTGCCGACGCCACCCGGTCTCGACATCGACGTCCTCGCCCGCACCGTGCACGTCGACAACCACCCTGTCGATCTCACTCCCACTGAGTTCGCGTTGCTCTCCGCCCTCGCTACCCGACCCGACACGGCCTGGAGTCGGGCCGAGATCATCACCTCGGTGTGGGGTTCGTCCTGGTTCGGGGACCAGCACATCGTCGACGTCCATGTCCGTGCACTACGCCGCAAACTCGGCGACGACGCGACCGATCCGCGGTTCATCAGAACCGTCAGGGGCGTCGGATACTCCCTGAGGTCGTCATGAACGCGGTCGTCATGAACGGGGTCGTCATGAACGGGGTCGTCATGAAGAAACTCGGGCTACGCGGAAAACTGCTGCTCGCGCAGCTTGTCGTCCTGTTCGTTTCCTGCCTCGCCATCGCCGCCGTTGCCATTGCCGTGGCTGCCCCGCTCTTTCACAACCACCTCATGATGGCCGGCATCGAAGACTCGAATGTACGTACCCACACCGAAGAAGCGTTCGCTCAGACCATGACCATCGCACTGTTGTGCGGGATCGCGGTCGCATTGGTGGGAGCAGGCATCGCCGCGGTCTACATCGTCCGACGCATCACGGCCCCGATCACAACGCTGGCGGAGGCGGCGCAAAGCGTCGCCGACGGGAACTTCGACGTGACTATCGACAGGTCCGACGTGGATGCAGATTTCACGCGTCTCGAAACGGCCTTCGCTGACATGGCTGCACGCCTTGATCATTCGGATCGGGTTCGCAAACGACTGCTTGCCGACCTCGCCCACGAACTGCGCACTCCGGTATCGACTTTGGCTGCGTACGTGGACGGCATCGAGGATGGCGTCCTACCCACGGACACCACTTCGTGGTCGGTGATGCGTGACCAACTCGAAAGACTTCGTCGGCTCTCGTGCGATCTGGCGGACGTCTCCGCTGCCGACGAGCACGCACTCGAACTCGATCGACGGGCCGAGGATCTCGGCGATATCGTCGCCGGCGCAACGGCAGCAGCGCGGCCACGATTTGTCGATCGTGGGGTCGAATTGACGACCGTCTTGCCTCCGCACACAATCACGGCCGAGGTCGATCGCCAACGAATCGAACAGATCCTCGCCAACCTTCTCGAGAACGCGTTGCGGCACACTCCAACCGGAGGTTCGGTGACGGTGACACTCGCGCGGGGAGAGGATCACCTCTCGGTGTCCGTCACCGACACCGGCGACGGAATTCCCTCAGACCAGCTCGAATCCGTCTTCGACCGGTTTCATCGTGGTGATCGATCCGACGGTTCGGGTTTGGGGCTCACGATTGCGCGTAGCCTCGCGCTCGCCCACGGCGGCGATCTGTCGGCACGCCGAAACGAGCAACCTCTCGGCAGCACGCTGATCCTGACCTTGCCGACAGGTTTCACGCTGCCGCTTTGAACGGATCGTGTTCGGCGATCAACTTCTCGAGTCGAGCCTCGTCCACCCGAACTCTGACCGTCGATGCCTCCTGCTGATCACGAATCACCTTGGCCAACGTGAACGTGCTGGTGACCAAGAACAGCAAGGACATTCCGAGAAATCCGCGTTGCCACGCATCGATCGGAAGATAGGCAATTCCGAGGAGGGTGCCGACAAAACTGACGGCAAAGGCGATTCCGGCCTGCAGGTAGAAGGCTGCAGTGGTCTTCGAAGGTGTTGTCGGTGCGCTCATGCTTCGAAGTCTGGCCTTTCGCCGCAACACTCGGATGCGTAGTCCTACTCGAGAGCCCACGGTACTTCCCCCGGCAAAAATCAGATGCCGTCGCCCATCGTGGTGGATAGTCTCGGTTCGGTAGACGGAGATGTTCGAGAACAGTCAGACGGCAGGAGTGATCGATGACCCGCAGACATATCGCCATGGTGAGCATTCCGGCACCGGGCCACGTCAATCCGAGCCTGGCGATCATCGCGCGTCTCGTCGCCGCCGGTCACCGCGTCACCTATGCCAACGACGAGTCGATGCGTGAGATCATCGAGGCGACCGGGACCGAATTCGCACCGTACGTATCCACGCTGCCCAGTCTCGCTCCTTCCCCTGACGACACCGAACCGGAGAAGAGCTGGGACGGGGATCTGATAGATCAGTGTACCCTGTTCCAGGACGATTACGAGTCGATGCTGCCGCAACTGCGCCGAATTTACGAAGACGATCGACCTGACCTCTTTCTTTACGACATCGCCGGCATTCCGGCACGAATACTGGCTCAGCAGTGGAACGTTCCCATCATGCAGTTGTCGCCGACGTACGTTGCCTGGGACGGTTACGAAGCCGACGCCGCACCGATGTACGACGAGATTCGTTCCGATCCGAGAGGCGTGGACCTGCTCGATCGGGAGGCCCGGTTCTTCCGCAGCGAAGGCGTCGAGGTCGATCCTCGTGAGTTCACCGGACGCCCACCGCGTGCGATCGTTCTGATCGCAGAATCCATGCAGCCCAACGCCGATCGAGTGAACCGCGACGTCTACACGTTTGTCGGCCCCGCACTCGAACCGAGCAGTCAACCCTGGGTGAACCCGGATCCGGAACGCAAGCTCTTGTTGATTTCGCTGGGTTCTGCCTTCACCGATCACCCGGATTTCTACCGCACCTGCGTCGAAGCTTTCGGCGAAATGGACGGGTGGCACGTCGTCCTCCAAATCGGAAAGCAGGTACAGATCTCAGATCTCGGATCTGTTCCCGAGACTGTCGAAATACACCGCTGGGTACCGCAGTTCGCGATTCTGCAGCAGGCCGACGCATTTGTGACCCACGCGGGTATGGGCGGATCCAGCGAGGGACTCGTCACCGGCACGCCCATGATCGCGGTGCCGCAAGCCGTTGACCAGTTCGGCAATGCCGATTCGCTTGTCGACGCCGGCGTCGCAGTACGCGTCGACGGCGCTACCGTCACGGCAGAAGAGCTTCGTGAGGCGCTGACGCGCGTGAGTTCGAGTGAGTTCCGCCGACGCAGCGCAGAGTTGGCAGAAGAACTCGCAGCGGCGGGCGGCGTATCCCGTGCAGTCGAGTTGATCGAAGCCGCCCTACCCGGCAGCGGGGCGAGATGACGAGTTCTACCAGTGCCAGGCGTCGCCGCCCACGTTCTTGATGGTTTGCTGCAGGACCGTGATGGTGGTGACGAATTCTTCTTCGCTGATTCCCTGCATCCGCTCCTCCTGCAACGTCTGCTGTACCCGCGCTGCACGATCGAACTGCTCGGAGCCGGCATCAGTAGGGCGAAGGACAGTCCCGTCCTCACGCGCCCACCCCAGTTCGAGGGCAGAGTCGACGGCCTCGTCGATGACGTCAGTTGATTCGTTCGGACCGATCGTCCGTAGGAGGACGGCTCGCTCGATCCCTTCCGGGTGCAGCGAAAGTTGGTGCAGGATCCACCATTGCGGCTGAGTCACGCCGATTGCTTCGAGTGCCCCGCGCGTGCGTGCGCGAATCGCTTCGCCTGCACGCGCGGTCCAGAATCCGATCGGCTGGTTCGCCGGTGGCTGCATTGGCTGTTCGGTCATGGACACGACGATAAAACCTCAATGGAAGTTCAGGTCAACCCCAAGGCGGTGAGTTCTACATATGTTGTGTGATTGCTCCGCCGATGATGCGGGCGGCGTCGGGGAATTCGCCCGGGTTCGGACCGGCGTAGTTGAGCCGCAGGAACTTTCCGGTCGGTTCCGCCGGGAACCAATCGTCTCCGGCCCCGACGATCACGCCGGCCGACCGGCAGTCCTGCACGACGCGTTCGAGATTCGTGGTGTCCGGAAGCCGAAGCCAGAGGTTGAGTCCACCTTGCGGTACGGCGTCGAGGTGAGCGTCCGGCGCATGCTCGCGCAGACTCGACACGAGGAGGTCGCGTCTGGCCTCGAGTTGGTGACGAAGCCTGCGCAGGTGCGTTCGCCAGGCCGGTTGGGTAACGACGTCAAGGGCGACTGCCTGCAGCATTCCGCTGACGTACATCGAATCTGCTTGTGTATCAGCAAGAATCCGCTCGTACGCCGGGCCGCGAGCGATCAAGCCGGCAACTCGCACCGATGGGGACACACTCTTGGTCAGCGCACGGAGGTAGACAACGTGTCCGCTGTCGTCTCGAGCGGCAATAGGGCTGGGATCGGCGGTGATGCCGAAGTCGAGCGCCGAACTGTCCTCGATCAGGAAGGCTCCGTGCCGACGGACGGTCTCGAGCACCTTGTCAGCCAATGTCGGCGACCACAGCGCCCCCGTCGGACTCGCGAAACTCGGTTGTGCGTAGAACGCCCGAGCGCCTGTCTGTTCGAATGCACGCGAAAGCTCTTCCGGATCAGGACCGTTGGCACCACTGGAGATCGGAATGACCGTGACACCGGCCTGGGCGGCAGCAAGGATCGCACCCCAGTACGTCGGCGATTCCATGAGCAACGGACGCCCCTCCCCCACGAGCGCACGGAAGGACGTCGCAAGTCCACCCTGACTGCCGGGAAGTACAACCACGTCGTTCGGCCCCGGCGGCGTGATCCCGGCAGGAGTGGCAGAACCCAATTCGGAGGCAAACCAGGATTGCAGTTCCGGAAGCCCGGCAGCAAGTGGCCGATTGAAGACGGCGTCGGTTCGCGTCGCCCTGGTGAAGGCTGCACGAACCAGTCCTTCCGGCAACAGTTCTCGGGCCGGATAGCCGGAATGCAGCGCGATCACGTCGTTGGAGGTGGACTGCAGCGCAATAGGCAGTTGCAGCCGATAGTTCGGCGATCCGAGCGCCGCCGTCTGCCACCCGTAATCGTTGGGTCGCACGACGCGTGCGGCGCGTACGAAGGTCCCCACACCGGGACGAGCCTCCACAGCCCCCTGAGATACCAGTGTTCGCAGCGCCTTCTGCACAGTGACCGGACTCGCCCCGTGCGTGCTGACGAGCGACCGAGTGGACGGAAGCTTCGCACCTGGAGGAGCCGTCGCGATCCACTCGCGCAAAGCTGCGGCTATCCGCGAACTGCTATCATTGGACATGTCGAATCATAGTAGCGCTACTCTCTCGCCAACGCCAGCGCTATCGCGAATTTTTGTCCGTTTCCAGGCCGAACCGTAAGGCGCCCTTCTCGTCCGACACACCACTCGTCCACCGAACCGGAGAGGTACGTAACCGCGTGAACACACCCATCGATCAGGCCCGCAAGCTCGAGAATGTCAGGTACGACATCAGAGGGCGAATTCTCGACAAGACCGAAGAACTCGAGGATCAGGGACACACGATCCTGCGACTCAACGTCGGCAATCCGGCCCCCTTCGGGTTCGAAGCACCGGACGAGATCATGATGGCCATGATCCGTAATCTCCCTACCGCACAGGGATATTGCGATTCTCGCGGACTGTATTCGGCGCGCACTGCGGTGGTCCAGTACTACCAGACGCGGGGCATCACCGACGTCACCGTCGACGAGATCTACCTCGGAAACGGTGTCTCCGAACTGATCACCCTAACGATGCAGGCCCTCTGCAATCCAGAGGACGAGATCCTCATTCCCGCTCCCGACTACCCCTTGTGGACGGCTTCGGTGTCGCTTGCCGGCGGTACACCGGTCCACTACCTCACCGACGAAAGCCAAAGCTGGGCACCGGACTTCGACGATCTGGAAGCTCGGATCTCTCCGCGCACCCGAGGGATTGTCGTCATCAATCCCAACAATCCGACGGGCGCCGTCTACTCGACGGAGGTGCTGCAACGCTTCGTGGACCTTGCGCGCAAACACGATCTGATGCTCTTCGCAGACGAAATCTACGAGAAGATCGTCTACGACGGTCGATCCATGACAAACCTTGCGACGATGACCGGGCGAGACGTCCTGTGTCTGACGTATTCGGGACTGTCCAAGGCCTACCGCGTCTGCGGATTCCGAGCCGGATGGCTGGCCATCACCGGACCACTCGAACGGGCGTCGAGCTTCATCGAAGGCATCAAACTGCTGGCCAACATGCGTATGTGTGCCAACGTGCCGGCGCAGCACGCGATCCAGACCGCACTCGGCGGACGCCAGTCCATCGAGGACCTGTTGCTTCCACAAGGTCGGCTGACGGCCCAGCGCGATCTCGCGCACAGCACGCTCAACAGCATCGACGGGATCAGTTGCCAGCAGGCCGACGGGGCGCTGTACCTGTTCCCGAAGCTCGACGTCGACAAGTTCGGCATCGTCGACGACGAGAGGTTCGTTCTCGATCTACTGGAATCGGAGAAGATTCTTGTCAGTCACGGTCGCGCGTTCAATTGGATCGAACCTGATCACTTCCGACTGGTGACTCTGCCGAACACCGACGACCTCGCGACCGCCCTCGAGCGCCTCGGTAACTTCCTCAGTTCCTACAGCCAGTAATCCCCGGGCACCTCCACAAACGACTGAACGCCGACCGGATTTCCGGTCGGCGTTCAGTCGTGAAAGTCAGCGAGCGATCAGGCAGTGACGATCGCGTCGAGTGCCGAGTAGAACAAGCCGAGTCCGTCGTCGCTGGGGCCGGTGAGAGCCTCGGTGGCGTGCTCGGGGTGCGGCATCAGACCGACGACGCGGCCGTTGGCCGAAGAGATGCCGGCAATACGACGCTGCGAGCCGTTGGGGTTCTCCTCCGAGTAACGGAAGACGACGCGGCCTTCGCCCTCGAGTTCGTCGAGAACCTTCTCGGACGCCTGGAAGCGGCCTTCACCCGACTTGAGCGGGATGAGGATCTGGGCGCCGGCCTCGTAGCGTGAGGACCACGCCGTGTTGTTGGCTTCGACCGTCAACCACTCGTCGCGGCAGATGAAGTGCAGACCCTGGTTACGGGTCAGGGCACCGGGGAGCAGACCGGCTTCGCAGAGGATCTGGAAACCGTTGCAAATGCCGAGTACCGGCATGCCGCCCTTGGCTGCTTCGACGACCTTGCCCATCGCGGGAGCAAACCGGGCGATTGCGCCGCAGCGAAGGTAGTCGCCGTAGGAGAATCCACCCGGGACGACGACTGCGTCGACACCCTTGAGGTCTGCATCGCCGTGCCAGAGTTCAACAGCTTCACCGCCGGCCAGGTTGACGGCCCGAGCAGCGTCGATGTCGTCGAGCGTGCCCGGGAACGTGATAACCCCGATACGTGCGCTCATGCCTCGACTCGCCTGACGGTCCAATCCTCGATCACCGTGTTGGCCAGCAGGCCTTCGGCGATCTTCTCGAGTTCGGCGTCTTCGACACTGCCGTCGATCTCCAACTCGAACCGCTTGCCCTGACGGACATCGGATACTCCTGCAAAGCCCAGGCGAGACAGTGCCCCGACAATTGCCTGTCCCTGGGGGTCGAGAATCTCGGCCTTGGGCATGACTTCGACGACGACACGGGCCACGTGCTGCTCCTCGGTACTAGTGCGCGAACCCGGAGTGAAACGCTCGGGTGATGGCCAGTTTACCGGGCGCACCCGAGATGGTTCGCATCGAGTGATCGGGGCGTGACGGCCAACACCTGTCGGACTCGCCTGCGAGCCCTTCCGCGTCGGCGCATACTCGAAATCATGCGACTGACACATTTTGGCCATTCCTGTGTGCTCGTGGAGTTCAACGGCTCGAAGATCCTCTTCGATCCCGGCAACTTCTCGCACGGATTCGAAGGCATCACCGGCCTCGACGCCATCCTCGTGACACATCAACACCCCGATCATGCCGACCCGGCTCGCCTGCCCGAACTGGCCGAAGCGAACCCCGACGCCGTGCTCTACAGCGATCCGCAGACGGCTGAAAAGCTCGGTGGGCGCTGGACCGGAGTCCGGCCCGGCGACCGGTTCAGCATCGGCGACGTCGAAGTGACCGGAACCGGCGGTGAGCACGCGATCATCCATCCGGACCTACCGATGATCGACAACACCGCATTCCTCCTCGGCGACGCCACCAACCCGGCGCAGTTCATGCATCCCGGCGATTCCCTCTTCGTTCCCGAACAGACGGTCGACGTTCTTGCTCTTCCTGCCGCCGCACCGTGGCTCAAGATTTCCGAGGCCATCGACTACCTCCGCGCGGTGGCGCCGCGTGTCGCGGTTCCCATCCATCAAGCGATCATCCGCGACGAGGCCGCCGGAATTTTCTACGGCCGCTACTCGGAAATGGCTGCCGACGGCACGGAGTTCCGCGTCCTCGACGAGGAGTCGAGCGTCGAGGTCGCCTGATTCAACCCTTCATGCACTCACATCGACGATGATCCAGCCGGTGCTCGTCCCACCGGCTGCGTCGGTGAGTGTGTAGCGGATCCGGTCGACCCCCGTCTTCGTCCCCGCCGTGTACACAACTTTGCCGCCCTCGAGTTTCACGGTGCCGCCGAGAAGCGAGGTCGCCTCGACACCGGTCACCTTGATCGAATCTCCGTTGCTGTCATGATCATTCGCGACAGCGTCGACAGTGGCTGTGCCACCCGAACTGACCCGCGCGGTGTCGAGTGCGGCGTACGGCGGGATCGGGGTTGCCGTGTACCGACCGATGTCGTCGAGTCGAGCCGAGGCAACGTCCGCGGCATCGACGATGGCTGCGAATTCGGTGCCGTCGAAGCGCGAGAGGTCGTTGCCGTTCATGATGGTTCGGCCCTCGGCGCCGCCGCCGTGATAGTCGTCGGCATAGAAGTTGTGGCCCAACTCGTGGCGGAGGACGCGGCTGAAGTTGCCGTCGGACTCGGCGCCGACCTGCGCGTAGCTGTGATCAACCTCGAACTTCGAGTAGTAGGCATTTCCGCCACCGGACCTGCACACGACAGTCGCCTGATCGACGCTCGTCCCGACTTGATCGGACCACAGATCTTCCAACTGCTCGAGGTTTTCACAGCTGCTCGAGTACGGGTCACTGACGGCATCGGCCCGAAGGACGACGCGACCGAGGATCGGCCGAATTCCGACGTCTCTGATCCAGATGGCAGCGGTTCTGGCCATGGATTCCTCGGCCCGATCCAAAGCAACGGCGGGACTGCCTTCGCCGTGCGCGGAGTACCACTCACCGCTCAGGTCCAACCCCACTACGAACTGCTTCACGGTTTTGCCGACGCCGGCTGCCGAAGCCGGCGCGATCGAGGCCGTCGGCCACTGAGGCTTCGCATCGATCGGCGCTGTACTTCGACCGACCACGTCGGATCCGACGAACTCGATCGAAGAACCACGATCGAAAATCGCCTGCCCACGCAGTATTCCGGCCGAGTCGACGATGGCCGAGACGATTGCGTCCGGATGCCCTTCCACGCTGCCGATGTACGAACGGGGCGCCGGAATCACCACATCGGACAGCTTGCCGCCGCTTTCTTGTACGGCCATCGAGAAGTCTGATCCCCGCAGATCCATCTTGTGCAGCCGCAGAGTGAGTTGCTCACCTTGATCGTCGACGGTTGCGGTGCGTACGCCATCACTCGATCCGCTCGATCCGCTCGATCCGCTCGATCCGCTCGATCCACCGTCGATACTGCCCGTCGGCAGCGTGTGAACCGCGCCGGCCGGAGCGGCAGACGCGAGTGCCGGAACGAACGCAGCACAGACAACTGCGCCAACAGCCACGGCAACAAGACCCTCGGCCGACTTGGAGAACACTCTTGCGCGCATGGTGAAGTCCCAACCTCGTCTACTAGCGGCACATTAACTGCACGCACTCTAGCAGCGAGAAAGCCGGCAGACTCCACTCTCCACTTCAGCGTCCGATATATCCGAATTAGCCCCTTGATGGACCACTACCAGCCAAGAAGCGGAGAAATACGAAGAGTGCGCCTGCTCGGACAACCCGGACAGACGACGCCGCCTCCTAGCTATCAAATAGTTGCCAACCGCCGAACTCAGGCAGCGCCGAGTTCTCGAGACGGCGAGTTCCACCGATACACCTGCGAGGCGGCTTCGTGAAAGAGAGCAAGATCGACGGCGTCGAGAACTGCCTGGCGCGGTCCCTCGTTTCCCAACTGCTTGGCGGTGATCGACAACCTGACCAGTCCCCCACGCTTGGCTGCGCGCCCGGCTCCGAGAACCAACGCACGACACCACCACGGCTCGGCCTTGAAGCCCTCGCCGATACCGAAAACCCTTCCCCGCTGCAAGGTTCCACGAGTCAGATCGTGCACGGCGCCGAGGCCTGCCATCGTCCGAAAGCCGGTCTCCGGCAACACCGACATGGCACCGGGCGACGCCACCCAGCGCGGCGGTGCGAACACCCGGGTCCTGAGACCTGCCTGTTCGAGGACCCGATCCGCAGCGAGTAGTCGCAGTTTTGCTTCGTGCTTGGACAGAGTCGCGAACTCGGCCCGACGACGCTTGGTCGCGGCCTGGTCGTAACCGTGCAGAACGATGGCGTCGCCGTGCTCACGACGCTCACGCAGCCAGGCCGTCGTCACCGCGTCGTCGGCAAGTCGATATTTGTCCTTGAGTCGCGGCGCCACCAGGAGCGACAAACGCACACCTCGAGCGTCCATCTCGTCAGCGAATCCGGCAGCGAGATAACATGTCTCGTCTCTGATTCCGGATACCGACACGATCAGTTCTGCGGACATACTCCGATAGTGGCAGCTGTGGGTGAACAGCACACTGCCGCCGGATGATCATCCGGCGGCAGTTTCCAACAACGAGCTACTAGTTCTCGAGAAGCGCAGCTACTAATTCTTGGGAAGCGCAGCTACTAGTTCTTGGGAAGCGCAGCTTCGATCGCGGCGACGACCTCGGGTGCGTCAGGCTCGGTCCGCGGACGGAATCGGTTGACGACGGTGCCGTCCGGTCCGATCAGGAACTTCTCGAAGTTCCACTGGATGTCGCCGGCAGCGCCTTCGGCGTCGGCGGCCTTGGTGAGTTCGGCGTACAGCGGATGCTGGTTTTCGCCGTTCACCTCGATCTTCTCCAGAAGCGGGAACGTGACGCCGTAGGTGGTGGAGCAGAACGTCTCGATCTCTTCTGCGGTGCCCGGTTCCTGGCCCATGAACTGGTTGCACGGGATACCGATCACGGTCAGACCGCGGTCCGCGTATTCACTGGCCAGCTTCTCGAGAGCCGAGTACTGCGGGGTCAGTCCACACTTGGATGCGACGTTGACCACGAGCACGGCACGGCCGTCGTATTCGCCCAACGAGGTGGGCACGCCACCGAGAGTGTTGATCGCGATGTTCTGTACTGGAGTTGTCATAGGTTCCAACTTAGCGACTCTCTCGCGCACTGCTCCTTCGCGCACTGCTAATTCGACGCTCCGAGAATGCGATCGAGGTCGTCCAGAACGGTGAGGCCGCCGAGCGGTCCGACGCCGGTGATCCAGTAGGACATGTCCACCAGATGCGGGTTCGGGAAGAATCCGGCGTTGTCGGCCACGGCCTTCGGCATCGTGCCGGCATCGGCCGGTTTCGCGGAGGTGACCAGGATGAGGTCGGCGTTGGCTCCGGAGACGAATTCCGGGGAGAGGTCGACGGAGATCGAGTTCTCCCAGTCGCGTGCGGGAATCGTGAGTCCAGCACATTCGAGAGTGCTTCCGGCAAACGACGTGGGTCCGTACAGCGTCAGAACGTCGTCGCGTGGGCGGATGAGCTGAGCGGTCTTGCCCTCGGTGCTGTGCTTGCTCGCCACTTCCTCGCAGCGTGCCGTGTAGTCACCGAGCAGCTCGCCCGCCTGATCGGTCTTGTTCAACGCTTCTGCGACGAACTGGACGTTGTCCTGCCACGGATCGGTCTGAGTTGCCATGTAGACGGTCGGCGCGATGGCAGCGAGCTGCTCGTACAGATCCCCGTGCCGTGTTTCCGTTCCGATGATCAGATCCGGGCTCAGCGCGACGATCTTCTCGAGGTTCGGTGCCGCGACGGTTCCGACCATCTCGATCTCCGCCGCCTTCTCACCGAGGTACGCCGGAACGCCCGTCGTCTCGCTGAGTACCGCGGTGCCCACGGGAATCACGCCCAGCGCTACCGACGTGTCGAGCTGAACCGGCTCGAGCACGACAACTCTCTGCGGATCCATCGGCACTTCGGTGGTTCCGCGGGCGTGGGCGACCGCGTGCACGGCGTCGGGCTGCATCCCAGGGTCATCAAGATCGTCACCGCCACAAGCAGTCGTAGTTGCCAAGATGGCGGCGAGGACAAAACCACCCAGCACGTACCTCGTACACGAGTTACTGCGCTTCATTCACACACTCCTGTCACCGACTGCTTCCGACCGTCACAGCCACGCGTATTCACCACGGCTGAGCAAAGGATTCACCATCCAATAGTCTGGTGAGCCTAACCTACGAAACTGGAGCCTTTTCGTGTCTTCCCTCCCCTGCCACAGCGACGGTGTCGTGGGGAAGGCACCTGTGCAGTGCCTTTCGGAATTTTTCGCCAATCCTCAAACCAGTCGACGCCCTCACGCCTGTACACGGCAGTCGTCGACTGCCGGCGAACCTATGGTTGGTCGCGCCGGCATGACACATCTGTGGGTGTTGATCGAGCACCCCGGGCCCTGGCCGGCGTCCGCCCCGGACGACGTTCTGCCAGACGCGCTCACCGAAAAAATCTACTCAGCGCAGGGTCGTATCCGCGTTGTGCTGATCCGGCGTCCCCGCAACCGCCAGGTCCTCACCCCGACGTGCGTTCTCGCGTGGACGGACGGCACGCGCCACTGGATGAGGGAAGGGTCGGTGGACCGATACGAGAACCTGTCGGCACTACCGTTCGAATCGATGGCCACCGGAGTGGAGCCCGCCTTCGGCCGCTCCCGTACGGAACCGCTCTTCGGAGTCTGCACACATGGGAAAAAGGATGCGTGCTGCGCCGAACTCGGCCGTCCGGTTGTAGCGGCGCTGGACGCGGCCCAGATCGCGGACGTGTGGGAGTGCAGTCACATCGGTGGAGATCGTTTCGCCGCCAACATGATTGCGTGGCCCGCCGCAGTCTATTTCAGCCGACTGGACGGCAACTCTGCGATGGATGCAGCCGAGAAGTACCTGAACGGAGAACTGTCCCTGACGCACCTGCGCGGCCGGGCAGCGCTGTCGCAGGCCGCTCAGGCCGCCGAGCACGCTGTCCGGCGCGCCACCGACATTGTCGCTTCGGGCGCACTCGAGAGTGTCACCGAGAGGGTGGACGGAGTACGCACGACTGTCGATCTCCGGTTGGGAGCGAGAGACTTTCGCGTGGCCGTACGTCCCGGCCCTCCAGGGCAACCGTTCCGACATGATTGTGGTTCCGGTGGCACCGTCGAATGGAACGGATGGATCGTCGAGCATCTTCACGAGCAATCGCACTGACCACTCAGTTTCGGTACGACTGCCCGGCAGGCCATCGAACCGAGATTTGCGCTGAGTGACAACACTTCGAATCAGGTCGCGATGAAGGATCGACGCCCCTGGTGATTACAGCTTGCATTCTTTCCATGACCACCGCACTGACGCCGAATGCCGTAGCCCGGTCTGCAGATCCGATCAAGAGTGAGGTCGACTACGAAACACTGGCAGGGAAATTCCGTCCGATCTTCGAGGACATCGCACAATCCGTCGTCGAACGCGAACGCGACCACGTGCTTCCGTTCCAACAGATCGACGCACTCAAGAAGGCAGGCTTCGGCGCCGTTCGGGTGCCGACCACGCACGGCGGATCCGGCGCGAGCATCCCACAATTGATCCGTTTGTTGGTCGAGTTGTCGAGCGCCGATTCCAACATCACCCAGGCATTGCGCGGTCATTTCGCGTTTGTCGAAGACCGACTGGTCGCCGACCCCGGAACTGAACGCGATACCTGGCTCCGACGCTTTGCCGAGGGACAGTTGGTCGGGAACGCGTGGACCGAAATCGGCGATGTTGCATTGGGCGAAGCCAACACCAAGGTCTCGCCCGCACCCGATGCCGATCATTTCCTGGCGAACGGGGCCAAGTTCTACAGCACGGGTTCCATTTTCGCCGACTGGATCGACCTGTACTCGCAGCGCACCGACACTGGCGCATTCGTGATTGCCGCGGTCGAGGCGAGGCAACCCGGTGTCACACACAGCGACGACTGGAACGGCTTCGGCCAGCAGACGACGGGGTCCGGCTCATCCGTCTACGAGAATGCGATTGTCCAGCCGGAGAACATCTTCGACTTCTCGACGCGATTCAAATACCAGACCGCGTTCTATCAACTGTTCCATCTGGCCACTCTCGCCGGCATCGCCAAGGCTGCGACAACCGAGATTTCTCGCCGAGTTGCCGCTCGCACTCGCACCTTCAGTCACGGCAACGCTCCACGGTATGCGCAGGATTCACAGATCCAGCAAGTGGTCGGTGAAGTGTCCTCTGCCGCCTTTGCAGCCGAGGCCGTTGCACTGCACGCCGCGCAGTCGTCCCAATGGGCCTACGAAGCCGCGTTCTCCGGCTCGCCGGAGGAAGAGAAGGCCGCCAACATCGCGGCCGAAATCGATTCAGGGCGAGGCCAGGTCGCCTCGATCGGACTGGTCGTGCCGGCCACGGCCAAGATCTTCGACGCACTTGGTGCTTCCGGAGTGAGCCGGGACCTCGATCTCGATCGGTTCTGGCGCAACGCCCGCACCGTGGCCAGTCACAACCCGGTCGTCTTCAAATCCAAAGTTGTCGGCGACTACGAAATCAACGGAACCGAACCGATTTACGTGTGGGCCATCGGGACTGCACCGACAGAAAAGGATGTACAGGCATGACCGTGACCAGTGAAACCGAAGTCTTCGTCGGCATTCCCGACACATCCGAGGGCTGGATCGACAGGGCTCGCGAGGTGAGCAACATCCTCGCCGTCGACGCACTCGCGCGTGATCGAGCCGGTGAACCGCCGTTCCGAGAAGTTCAGCTACTCAAGGACAGTGGTCTGGTGACACTGCTGGGTCCGGTCGAGTTCGGCGGCGGCGGGCAGCGATGGGAGACCGCGTACAAGGTGGTTCGGGAGATCGCCCGCGCCGACGGCTCCATCGGACAGTTGCTCGGATACCACTACCTGTGGGCCTGGGCTGCCAGATTGGTCGGAACCGATCCGCAGATCTCCGCTGTCGAGGAGCTGTACACGAGCAACCGATTCTTCTTCGGCGGCGCGGTTAACCCGCGAGACACCGACCTCACCGTCGTGGACCGCGGAGACACCCTGGTATTTAACGGCGTGAAGTCGTTTTCCACCGGCGGCCGAGTCACCGACCTCACCGTGCTCGAAGGAATCATCGACGGAACTGCGACGCATGTGTTCGCAATCGTGCCGACTGCTCAGGACGGCATAGTCTTCCGCGGAGACTGGGACAACCTCGGGCAGCGCCTCACCGATTCCGGCAGTGTCGAGATCAACGACGTCGAGGTCGACTGGGCAAGTGCAGCAGGCTTTGTCGACAAGGAATTCCAACCCCTCGTCTACAACACCCTGAACTTCCCGGCGATCGAGATCGTGTTCGCGAACTTCTACCTCGGGATCGCCCGTGGCGCGCTGGACACCGCAGCCGAGTACACCCGAACCCGAACGCGTCCATGGCCGTACGGAGGTGACAACCGCGAAATCGCGACCGACGAGTGGTACCTCCGTGAGGGCTACGGCGACTTGCAATCCAAGCTGTGGGCAGCGGAGGCCTTCGTGGACCAGGTCAGCCGCGAGGCCGACGCCGTACTCCACGCTGCTCGCGAAAACCTCACCGAGCAGGCTCGCGGCGACCTCGCCGTACGCATCGCGGCCGCCAAACTCCGCGCGGCCGACGTGTCCTTGGAGATCAGCAACAAGATCTTCGAACTGACCGGTGCCCGAGCCACTTCCAACGATGTCGGCCTGGACATCTACTGGCGCAACATTCGGACGCACACCCTTCACGATCCGCTCGCGTACAAGCGCCGTGAAGTCGGTAGCCAGTACCTGACCGGTGAGATTCCTGAACCGACCTGGTACACATAGCGGCCACGAACAGAAAGAGACCGTCGCACGGTTGGTGCGGCGGTCTCTTTCATCGTTACGACCAGGATCACTGATCGTAGATCGGGTTCCGCGCCTGCAGCGCAGTCAAACGTTCAGCAGAGCGCACGGATCTAGTGATGGCTCACAAACGACTGCTTGGTGCCGGTCGGAGCCGTCTCGAGTTTGTGCTGCTCCTCTTCGTCCTCGTCGTCGAGCATCGTTGCCTCGTTGAACGGGATCTTCCCGTCGAGCACCTCGATGACGCGTTCCTTGTCGATCGTCTTGGTCCACGCGCCGACCAGGAGAGTCGCGACCGCGTTGCCCGAGAAGTTGGTGATCGCTCGCGCTTCCGACATGAAGCGGTCGATTCCGACGATGAGTCCGACGCCGTCGAGAAGCTCGGGGCGATGGCTCTGCAGTCCGCCGGCCAGTGTGGCCAGACCGGCGCCACTGACTCCGGCAGCACCCTTGGAGGCGATGATCATGAAGACCAGCAGCGAGAGCTGTTCACCGAAGGCGAGCGGCTGTCCCATGGCGTCGGCGATGAAGATCGACGCCATCGTCAGGTAGATCGCGGTGCCGTCGAGGTTGAACGAGTAGCCGGTGGGAACGACGATGCCGACCGTGGTGCGCTCGACGCCCACGTGCTCCATCTTGGCGATCAGACGCGGCAGTGCCGATTCGGAGGACGAGGTGGCGAAGATGAGCAGGTACTCACGGGCCAAGTACTTGACCAGCTTGAAGATGTTGAATCCGGTGACCGCGCGCAGCAACGTTCCGAGAACACCGAAGACGAAGATCAGGCAGGTCAGGTAGAAGCCGATCATCAGGGTTCCGAGCTGGACGACGGCGTTCAGACCGGTCTGGCCGACGACGCTGGCGATGGCTCCGAAGGCGCCGATCGGGGCGAGCCAGAGGATCATCGTCAGGATCTTGAACACGAGCTTCTGGATGTATCCGACGGCCTTGAGGATCGGCTCGCCCGACTTGCCGAGCGACTGGATCGCGAAGCCGACCAGAAGGGCGACGAACAGAGTCTGCAGCACGCTGCCGGCTGTGAGGGAGGACAGCATCGACGTCGGGATGATGGACGCGACGAAGTCCCAGGTGCCGCCGGCACTGTGTGCCTGATCTGCAAGCTTGGCCACAGAAGCCGCGTTGGGCGTGATGTTCAGGCCACTGCCCGGGTTGAGCAGGTTGCCGACGCCCAGGCCGATCGCGAGTGCGATGGTGGACATCCCGATGAAGTAAGCGAGTGCGAGGCCGCCGACCTTGCCGACCTTGGCCGCTGCTCGAACCGAGCCGATGCCGAGCACGATGGTGCAGAAGATGACCGGGCTGATCATCATCTTGATCAGGCTGACGAACAACGTGCCGAGTACACCGACGGACTTACCGAACTCGGGTGCGAGCCAACCGACGAGGATGCCGCCGATAACCGCGACGATGACGCTCATGTAGAGCCAATGCGTCTTGTCGCGCTTTGCCTTGGTGCCCTCGGGCTGTGGGGAACCGTCTACTGTCCCTGTTGCCGTGCTGCTCATGGGGTGTCCTTTGGATCGGATATCTGTGAAGTGATCGGGATCACTTCGAGTCGTGGAGAATTCTTGTTGCAAACAGGTGGGCCCGGAAGTTTGTGTTCATTACGTTCAGGAGGCGCTCGATGGTCGAACGAAAGACCGGCCGACGTATGAGCGTCGCCAGACAGATCCTGCTCCTGCAATTGGCGTTGTTGGCGCTGGTCATCGGCGTGGGGGCCGCGCTCGCGGTTGTCGACGAACGCCGAGACAGCGACGACGCGATCCGCAGGCAGGTGAGCTCGATAGCGCAGACTCTCGCCCTGTCGGATTCGACGGCGGCAGCCCTGACGAGTGCAGACCCGACCGCGATTCTGCAACCACAGACCGAGAAAATCCGACAGGCAACTGGCGTCGATTTCATCGTGGTGATGGCGCCGGATCGCACTCGGTTCACCCACACGAGCCCGGAACTGATCGGTCAACTGTTCACCGGGAACATCGACCGCGCACTCGCCGGCGCGACCTTCACGGAGACGTACGCCGGGTCGCTGGGGCCGTCGATCCGCGCAGTCACTCCCGTCTACGATTCCGGCGGAACCCTGGTGGGTCTGGTTTCTGCCGGTGTCACCCGCGAACAGATCAGCAAGCAATTCGCCCAAAGTGTTCCGGTCATCCTGTTCGTTGCTGCCGGCGGTCTTCTTGCCGCGCTCTTGAGTTCGCTTCTGGTGAGTCGGCGCATCAGGCGACAGACCCTGGGCATGGCTCCCGACGAACTCCGCACCATGTTCGAGCACCACGACGCCGTCCTGCACAGCATCGGTGAAGGTTTGGTGGTGATCGGCCGAGGCCGGGGCAAGGACGCGAAAGTGGACATCGTCAACGACGAAGCACGTCGACTCCTCGACCTGCCGGAAGGACCTGTCCCGCTTTCGTCCATCCCCGAGACCTTGCGAGTCGACGACGCATCGCCCGCCAAGGATCAAGTGCACCTCACCGACAAGCGTGTGCTGGTGGTCAACCAACACCCGGTTGAGTGGGAGGGCAACAGAATTGGCACCGTGCTGACAATTCGCGATCACACCGAACTTCAGAACGTACTCGGAGAATTGGATTCGGTGCGTAGTTTTGCCGAGTCGCTTCGCTCCCAAGCCCACGAGAGCGCAAATCGTCTGCACACCATCATCACGATGGTCGAGTTGGGGCGAAACGAAGACGCAGTGGCCTTCGCCACCAACGAATTGCGGGTGTCTCAGCAGCTGATCGATCGTCTGATGAATGCGGTTCACGAGCCGGCGCTGGCCGCACTGTTGCTCGGAAAAATGAGCGAAGCGGCCGAACGCGGGGTCGACCTGACCATCACGGAAGACACCGCACTCGGTCCGGTGCCTTCACTCAATGCACGCGAGTTGGTCACGCTGGTCGGCAATCTCGTGGACAATGCTATTGACGCATCACGCGCGAGCGAGTCTCCGTGGGTGGAAGTGACGGTAATGGAAGAGGATTCGATGATGGTTGTTGCCGTTGCCGACAGCGGCCCGGGAATGACACCCGAAGCTCTCGAAAAGGCCAAGGGCCGTGGCTACTCCACAAAATCCGGCTCTCGTGGACTCGGACTCGCACTGGTCTCTCAAGTGGTGAAACGGCACGGCGGCACGCTGTCCAGTGAACCGGCGATGGGCTCGATGCTGGTGGTCCGCATCCCGCTGCGCGAAGCGGAAGCACCCCGATGATTCGCGTCCTGATAGTCGACGACGAACCGTTGATCGCGCAGGCGCACCGTTCGTACGTCGAACGCGTGCCGGAGTTCGTGGTCCACGGTGTGGTTCATTCCGGGAACGCCGCCGTGCGTGCAGTTACGGCGGCAAACGCAACCGACCAGCCCATCGACCTGGTCCTGCTCGACATCGGGTTGCCCGACGCCAGCGGCCTCGACGTGGCTTCCGCCCTCGGTGGGTTGCGCCCGAGTCCGGACATCATCGCGGTCACCTCGGCGCGAGATCTCGAGGTGGTTCGAAGCGCCGTCGCTCGCGGGATCGTGCTCTATCTCCTCAAGCCGTTCACCTTCGCAGCGTTCCGCGACAAGCTCGAGCGCTACCTCGAATATCGTGCAGCGCTTCCCGCCGGAGAGTCTGCGGTCAGCCAGCACGACATCGACCGCGCGATGTCCGCACTGCGAACGTCCGACGATCGAGCAGCGGCACCGAAAGGCTTTGCGTCTCAAACGCTCGGACTCGTCGCTGCGTCCGTCCGGGATTCGGAAGGTCCTGTGACTGCGGCAGAGGTGGCAGCCTCGGTCGGAGTGTCCCGGGTGACAGCCTGGCGCTACCTCGAAAAATTGGCAGACGACGGCATGCTCACCCGGGAGACCGAGTACGGGCGCGCTGGGCGCCCTCAGGTTCGTTACCGCAGAACCTGAGAGTCACCGAACTTGATTGGTACAGAAGCTAGTTCGCGCCCACGGTGTCCAGCACCCAGGCGAACTCGAACGCGACCTCTTTCCACTTCTCGTAACGACCGCTGACACCGCCGTGTCCGGCGCTCATCTCCGTCTTGAGAAGTAGCGGAGCGTCACCGGTCTTCGTGGCCCGCAGTTTTGCGACCCACTTGGCCGGCTCCACGTACAGGACACGGGTGTCGTTGATGCTCGTGATTGCGAGAATCGCGGGATAGTCCTTGGCTTCCACGTTCTCGTACGGGCTGTACGAGCGCATGTAGTCGTAGACGTCCCTGTTGTGCAGCGGATCTCCCCATTCGTCCCACTCGATGACCGTCAACGGCAGCGACGGATCGAGAATCGACGTCAGCGGATCGACAAACGGAACATTGGCGAGAATGCCGGCAAACAGTTCCGGAGCGAGGTTGGCGACAGCGCCCATCAGCAGTCCGCCCGCACTACCACCGTCGGCAACCATACGATCAGCGGCTGTGACTCCGGTGTCGATCAAATGCTTTGCGCAAGAGACAAAATCGGTGAAGGTGTTCTTCTTGGTGAGCGTCTTGCCGTTTTCGTACCAGTGACGGCCCATCTCGCCGCCGCCGCGCACGTGTGCGACCACGAACACGACACCGCGATCGAGCAACGACAGCCGGGCAACCGAGAACGACGGGTCGATGCTCGCCTCGTAGGAACCGTAGCCGTACAACAGCAGCGGCGCGGGACCTTCGGGTGCACCTACGCGTCTCACGATCGAGAGCGGAATGCGGATACCGTCGTCGGCCACCGCCCAGTCGCGGCGCTGCTCGTAATTACTCGCATCGAAGTCACCGAGAACGGGCTGCGACTTACGCAGTGCCAGTTCACCACTGGCGACGTAGTAGTCATACACCTGCCCGGGAGTGATGAAGGACGTGAAGCCGAGCCGGATGGTGGGCTGCGCCCATTCCGGGTTGGACCCCATCCCGATGCTGAAGAGTTCTTCGTCGAAGTCGATCTCGTGACGTTCGCCGTAGCCGTCGGCCGTCAACGGCCACACGGCAACACGAGTGAGTGCCTCGCGGCGGTAGCTCAGGACGAGGTGTCCGGCAAAGGCTTCGGCTTCCTCCAGTCGAACGTCGGCGCTGTGCTCGATCAGCGTCGTCATGTTCGTCGGATCCGATACCGGAGCTTCCACCAACACGAAGTTCTCGGCCTTGACGCCGTCGACGACGTCGTTGTGGAGGATGAGGAAGCGGTCCTCTCCCCCGATCACCGCGTGTTCGGCCCCGTACTCGACGCCTTCGCGACGCGGGATAATGACGCGGAAGTCGCCTTCCGGATTCGCCGATTCCAGCATCCAGCCTTCGCTGGTCACCTTGGACCCGACCCAGATCATCAGGTACTTCTCGCTGCGAGTCGAACCCACGGATACCCAGTAACGCTCGTCGGGCTCGTGGAAGACCGAAACATCTTGGCTCTGCGGCGTTCCCAGCTTGTGACGCCACACGGTGTCCGGACGCCAGGAGTCGTCGACGGTCATGTAGAAGACGTGACTGTGGTCGATTGCCCAGGTGGCACCGGGTGCGGTGTCGGGAATCTCGTCAGCCAGCATTTCGCCGGTCTCGAGGTTCTTGAACCGCAAGGTGTACCGCTCGTCGCCGACGATGTCGACCGAGTACGCCAGCAACGTGCCGTCCTCGCTGATGGAGAACGCGCCGAGCGAAAAGAACTCGTGCCCTTCGGCTTCGACATTGCCGTCCATGAGGATCTGCTCGTCGGCCAGCTCGACGCCAGGCGTCAGGTTGGGCGGAGTCCAGTCGTCCTCACCGGAAATGGGACACCGGCACTGGACGGTGTACGACTTGCCTTCCACGCTGCGCGAGTAGTACCACCACTTGCCCATGCGTGTGGGTACCGACATGTCGGTTTCCTGCGTCCGCGACTTGATCTCCTGGAAGATCTTCTCGCGCAACGGCTCGAGAGCGGCTGTCTGCTCGTCGGTGTACGCGTTCTCGGCTTCGAGGTACGCGACTACCTCGGCATTGTCCTTGTCCCGCAGCCACTCGTAGTCATCGACGAACGTGTGTCCGTGATGGGTACGTTCGGTGGGGACCTTCTTTGCGACCGGCGGGACGAGGCTCATGCGCTGGGACCGACCCAATCGTCGAAGGACAACCCGGAAATGCGTTCGTACGCCTCGATGTAGCGAGCGCGAGTCGCATCGACGATCTCCTGCGGCAACGGCGGCGGAGTCGTGTCCGAGCTTCGATCCCAACCGGATTCTGGGCTCGTGAGCCAGTCGCGGACGAACTGCTTGTCGAAACTGGGCTGCACCTTGCCTGCCTCGTAACCTTCGAGGGGCCAGTAGCGGGACGAGTCGGGGGTGAGCACCTCGTCGGCGAGCACGAGGTTTCCAGCGGAGTCGAGACCGAATTCGAGCTTGGTGTCCGCGAGGATGATTCCGCGATCGGCCGCGAAGTTGGAGGCGCGGGCGTAGACGTCGAGAGTGTCCTCGCGAAGCTGCACGGCCAGCTTCAGGCCGACCTTCTCCACTACCTGCTCGAAGCTGATGTTCTCGTCGTGATCGCCGAGAGCCGCCTTGGACGCCGGCGTGAAGATCGGGTCGGGCAGCCGCGACGCCTCGACAAGGCCCTCGGGCAGCGCGACGCCGCACACTGCGCCGGTGTTGTTGTAGTCGACCAGGCCGGAGCCGGTGAGGAAGCCACGGACGACGCATTCGACGGGAACCATGTCGAGGGAGCGCACGACGAGAGCCCGGCCGAGCACCTCTTCCGGGATGCGATCGTCGTCGGGCTCACCGGCCAGATGGTTGGTGCCACCGAGGACGTTGAAGAAGAACACGCTCATCGCGGTGAGAACGCGGCCCTTGTCCGGGATCGGTGTGCTGAGCACGTGGTCGTAGGCCGAGATCCGATCACTCGCGACAAGCAGCAGATGCTCGTCGTCGATCGTGTAAAGGTCGCGGACCTTGCCACCGGCCAGATGAGTGTAGGAATCAAGTGTAGGACGCACCCGGTCACCCTATCGGGCGTTCGCAGTTCGTACAGAACCCCGGTAGCCGGGACAGGTGAGCGTCCTCGCCGTTCGGAGAGCTGTCCGCCCTGCTCATCCGGATATGCAGGTGGCCCCTCGCCACTGGGCGAGAGGCCACCGTCACAGTCGATGAACTACTGGTTTGCGGGCAGCTTCGACAGGCCCTCGTCGATCGAATCCAGCGTCAGAAGAGCCGTCTGATAGGTCGCTGCCAACGAATGCTGAACCTGGACGACGTTGCCGGCCTTCACTGCGGGCAGTTCCTTCCACAGTTCGGAATTGACCAGTTCCTGAAGCTGCGGAGACATCGAGCCGTCGGCGTTGAGGCCGTAGACGATCACGTCGACATTTCCGAGATTCTCGCCGATCTTCTCGATGGATACCTGTTCGACGTGGACGTCAGCCGGGTCGGCAGGGGTGCCGGGGAACTGCAGGCCGAGTCCGTCGAAGAGGTTGGTTGTGTACGAAGACGCGTACTCGCGGGAGAACGTTCCAGCCTCGGGCTTGCAGACGTTGCACACGCCTCCGAAGGTGACCGAGCCGAGCTTGTCCTTGTACTTCGCGGCCAATTCGGCGGTGCGAGCGTCGTACTCGCCCTTGAACTCACCGTAGGTGTCGGAAACATTGGCGGCGTCGGCGAACTGCTCGCCCAGCACTCGCCAATCAGCGGGAACCGTCGGCCCCAGGAAGACGACCGGAGCAGCAGCCTCGAGCTGAGCCATGTCCAACTGACTTTCGACTCGAGCGGGAACGCCCATGACGATCAGATCGGGCTCGGCAGCGACGATTCCCTCGTAGTTGAGCTGGGAGACGTTGCCGTCGGGCGCGACCTTGGGCAGAGCTTCGTAAGCGGCCTTGGTCTTGTCGTCCATGTTGCCGAGTTCACGGGTCCACTCACATACCGCAGCCAGGTTCGCTCCCGCCTGAATCAGCGGCAGAACTGCGTATCCGCAGGCCACGATCCGCTGCGGGTCGCTCGGGATCTCGATGGATCCGTTTTGTGCTTCGAAGACACGGGTCTGCGAGCTCGCGGCTGTCGTCGACGATTCGGACGACGCCTCCTCCGAGTTGCTGCAGCCGGCGACGCCGACCGCCAGCGCAGCTGCTGCACCGATCACCACTGCGCGGCGAAACCGCGACAGACCTTGAACCCGCATGTTGAACTCCATCTGAACGCACCGGACTACTCCGGAATGATTTGGTGAGGCTAACCAATATCAGGGCGGCGAGAGTTTGCACAAACACAGGTCTCGAGGAATGAACTGCGCCTCCCGAGCGCTCACGCTCAGAGCAGCACGCCTCCCACTGAGAGGGAGCAAAGCAAGATTCCTCTCGAATCGGACACTCGAACTCGCTACCTTGCCTTCGCGATACCTCATCGACTCGCCACTCTCACCGCTCGACGAAGGGCTCACACATGTCCCGATCCACGCGCACCTGCTCACTACGGTCTGCCGCGGCCATTACCTTGACCAGTAGCTTTCTCTTCACCGGTTTCGGCGCCTCGATCGCACAGGCCGAACCTGCCCCCTCGGCTCCACAATTCGGCTCACTGGATCTAGGCTCCAGCAGCTTCGGCAGTGCCGAGCAAACTCCAGATGCCCCCCGGCTGATCGGGATCGACAACTTCCGCGATGTCGCAGGCACCGGCAGCGGATACTCGGGAACTTTCGGTCTGCCCGTGAACAAGGGAGTCTTCTACCGCGCGAACGCGATCACGCCCAAGGGCGATGACATGAGCGTTCTCGAAAAGCTTGGACTGACAAAGGTTTACGATCTGCGCACGGAACCCGAGATCGCCAGCAAGCCGGACGTCCTGCCCGACGGTGTTGCGTACGAGAACATTCCGATCCTGTCCGGGAACATCGCCGAGATGGTCGCGAAGATCAAGTCCCCCGAGGACTCACGATCGATGATGCAAGACATGAACCGCGCCTTCGTCACCGGAGCGACGGAGCGAGCCGGGTTCGCGCAGTTGCTGACCGGCCTCGCGGAAACCGAAGGTGCACAGGTCTTCCACTGCACTGCAGGTAAGGACCGCACCGGCTGGACGTCCTTTCTGCTACTGAGCATCGCCGGCGTCGACCGCTCGGTGATCGTGAACGACTACCTGCTGACAAACGAGTACACCGCCGAGGGCATGAAGGCCACGCGCGCGGGCATCGCGGCGAGCTTGGGCGAGCAGATGGCCGTCAACATGGAGCCTCTATTGGGTGTCGAGGCAAGCTATCTCGATGCCGGCCTCGCCCAGTTGGACCAGACCTACGGGTCGGTCGATCGCTATCTGACCGAGGGCCTGGGCCTGAGCCCGGCGACGGTCATGACACTCAAAGCCAAACTGCTGGGCTGAGCGACACAGATGCCCCGGGTTCGACGAGGGGCCGAACCCGGGGCACTGTGCTTCTCTGCCCGTGCCGTGCCGGATGCGCAGCGTCCCGTGCGTCAGCGAGATACGGCGATCACGTTGTTTCGGTACGCCCAGATGACGATCTGCACCCGGGTTCGCACCTGTAGCTTCTTGCAGATGTTGCTGATGTGCGACTTCACCGTGCTCTGCTCGAGGCTGAGGGAATCTGCGATGTCGTTGTTTCCCAAGCCTTGTGACAGCAACTGCACCACATCCATTTCACGCGCGCTGAGACCGTGATCCGATCCGGAGCGCGCTGAGGACATCGGTGCCGGCTTGCGCCTCGCGAACTCCACGATCAGTCTCGACGTCAATCTCGGTGAAAGCACCGAGCCACCCTCGGCGACGGTCAACACGGCCGACGAGAGCTCTTCGGGATCGGCGTCTTTGAGCAAGAACCCTGCGGCGCCGCTGTCGAGCGCCTCGAAAACGTACTCGTCGAGATCGAACGTGGTGATCACGATGACGCGGGTCGCCGGAAACTCGGCAAGAACCTCCCTGGTCGCAGTCAACCCGTCGCCGTGCGGCATTCGGATATCCATCAGTACGACATCCGGACGCAGTGCACGCACCTGCTCGTACGCCTCGACTCCCGTCTTGGCATGCCCGACTACGCGAATCTCGGGATGTCCGGAGAGAAACAGCTCGAACCCCTGCCGCACCACCTGCTGGTCGTCCGCAATAAGGACATCGATCATGCGTTGATCCTCCCGTTCACCGGCACCAGTGCCTGCACAGCCCACTCACCTTCCGAATTCGGTCCGGCGTCCAGTTGACCACCCATGAGCGTCGCGCGTTCGCGCATTCCCACAATTCCGAGGTTTTGCCCGTCGGAAGCCGGGCGAGAATTTCCCAGAGTATTGATCACCCGCACCCTCACCGCGCCGGCTTCTCGGCTCAGACACACCTTCGACTCACTGCCCGGCGCATGGCGAAGGACGTTCGACAACGCTTCCTGCACGATCCGATAGCAGGTCAACTGAACTCCACTGTCCAGGTCGTCGAAGCGGCCGACTTTCTCCAGCGATATCGACGAGATGGTGCGCCTGCAGTCATCGACCAACTCGTCGATGTCGGAGACCATGGGCGTCGGGAAATCGGGGTCTTCTTCACCCAGGCGAAGGATCCCCACGATCTGCCGCAAGCTGTTGAGTGCCCGCTGACCCTGCTCGATGACGCCGCCCAGCAGGGCTTGCGCTTGTTCGGGATTGCTCGAGAAGAACTTGTCGGCGGCACGCGCTTGGATGATCATGCCGGTCATGTGGTGAGCCGCGACGTCGTGCAACTCGCGTGCCATGTCCTGCCGTTCGGCGACAACGGCATTCGCGATCTTGCGTTCGCGGTCCCGGTGCAGATCGGCTACAGCCTGACTGTTCTCCACTGCTTGCTTTCGCAGACGCGCGACGATCTTTCCCATGGCTGCGACGACCAGAAAACTCGTCACGGTATTTGCCGCCGGCTCGAGGAACAAGTGAGGCAACTCCCCCACCTGAACCTCGGCGACTGTCAGCCCGTCCCGTTCGGTGAGATACATCGCCATGATCACGTCCATCGCCATTCCGAGGACCAACAGTCCGACCAGGCGCATGCCTGTCACCCGGATGGATACTGCCATGATCGCGAACCAGAAAAGCGGTGTGGCCCCAAGCGATCGACTGCCGAGGAAGAGCATCAACCCGCCGGATCCTGCCAACGTCAGAAGGTAGTACGCGATCGGGTACCGACGGCGCGTACACGCCACAATCGTCAACACCGTCAGGAAACCCATGATGCCGACAACAGTTGCCGGATCGCTCAGTACTCGATTGCTCGTCTCGGATTCCGACTTGAGACTGGCGAGGCCGAATACCCAGGGCACGCTCAACAGACCGACGATCACGGCCGCAGTAGCCGGGTTGCTCAGGCTGAAACGTCCCCAGCCTCGCGATGCCAGCGCTTGCCCCGGGGCATTCTGACCAGCCGAGTCGAACATCCACTCCCCATTCCGCATCCGATGATTGACGTTCATGGTGGCATGCCCACACCACTTGGTCACACATTCGACGAACGTGAAGGGAATGTTCGATTCTCGGTTACTACCAAAGGACTAGTTCGGAGTGGAGGTACTAGTACTTATGGATCAGCTGAACTGCTCGACCAAGCGGTTCACCATATTGGTTGCACTGTAGTAATCGAGACGGAAGGTATCGAGTCCCACGGCATAGACATGATGATCACGAATCGCCGGATGCTGAGCCAACAGGGGAAGTCCCTCGACTGCTTTCACCGCACCGTCGTCGGCGCTGACCAAGATCAGGGTGTTGCCCGCGATTCCGTCGTAGAGATTCTCGGCCGAGACCTGGATGATGTCCTTACGCTTACCCATCGATTCACTGCTCTTCGCGGACTCTGGAATGTCGGCGACCGTGAAACCCATCGCCGTGAGCAACTTCGCCTGTCCGGACTCGTGCGTCCAGATATTGGCACCGCTGCCGTCCTCGTAGTAGACCAGCGCAGTGGTCGGCTGCGGGGGAAGAGTGATCTTGGCCTTGGCAGCCTCTACTGCGCTGTCGAACTTCGCGACCGTGGCCGCGGCGTTGTCTTCGAGACCTGTCGCTTCACCCAGCACGGCGGCTACTTCCTGCCAACTGCTTCCGCCGTAGTCCACCACGATTGTCGGAGCGATGGCCGTGAACTGTTCGTACAGATCGACGACGGAGTCGCCTCCCGTCGCCGAGACGACGATCAGGTCCGGGTTCTGAGCCAGAACGGATTCCGCATTCGCGCCGCCCATCGGCAGCACGGCAAGTCCGCGTTCTTCGGCTATGTCGCCCCACTGTGTGAACAACCCCTGCGCATCCGACACGTCGGTGTTCGGCCCTGTCGATGCGGTAGCCACCACCGGTGCGTCGATCGACAACAGCGTGCCTGTCAGCGTCACACTGGTCGAGACGATCCTCTCCGGCTTCGACGCTATCTCCACCGGCCCCTTCGGCGTCTCCACCGTGCGCGGCCAATTACCCTGCGATGCAGCCGAATCAGGATCGGAATCTGCATCCGCAGAACTACACCCGACGAGGGCGAACCCTGCTACCAAGACTGCGGAGAGCACCTTCACGGTGCGCGATTTTTTCATTGTGACGCCCACTGGCGGACCACTCCTCGAATTCAAAAGCCCATCAAATTAGGTTAGGCTGTGCTCATGCTAACTCAGGCGGTGACTGAATTGTCCGCTACCCTCGCGGCCTCGCCCGACATCGAGACGTCCTGGAATCGGATAGTGCAACAAGGCACGCCGGTCATCGAAAGTGTTGATACACAGACTGTTCGAGTCACCTTCCTCTGGCGTCAGCCCGAGGAGACGGAGATCGAGCGCGTCTACCTGGATGCAAATTCGCTGACCGACCATCACGCGGAACAACTGAGCGTCATGCAGCGGATCGGCGACAGTCCGGTGTGGTTCTACACCGCCGAAGTCTCGAACACCTGGCGCAGCAGTTACAGCATAATCCCGGTACCGAAGTCCGTAGTCGACGAGTTCGACTATCCGGGAGCAGGCAAGGAGGACACGACCCGCCGCACCCGCTGGTTGGGGCTGCTCGAACACCGCATTGCCGACCCACTCAATCCGCTCTCCGCGGGCGTGGACACACGACGTTCCGTAGTCGAGATGCCCTCAGCGCCGGTCCAGTTCGGCTGGGATGCTCCGGCTTTCAGGAATTTCGTGGAGGTCAACTGGAACAGCTCGACTTTGGGCGTCGAGCGGCCGGTGTGGATCTACGAGACCGTCGACGACGGATTGACACCTCTCGAAGAACGTCCACTCGTGATACTTCTCGACGGGCGCCACTGGGCCGAGGTCATGCCTGCCGGCGCCGCCTTCGATCGTGCGGTCCAGACCGGCAAGCTGAAATCCTGCGTTCTGCTGGCCATCGATTCCGTTGACAATCAACGCCGTTCGCAAGAATTGCCGTGCAACCGCGAATACTGGAGCGCAGTCGTCCACGAACTACTCCCGCAAGTACGCGCCGTCACACCCTTCTCGTCTGATCGAACGCGAAACGTGGTCTCGGGGCAGAGCTTCGGCGGCCTGGCTTCGATGTTCGCAGCACTCGAATTCCCCGAACACTTCGCGCTGGTCGCCAGTGGATCCGGTTCATTCTGGTGGCCGACCGGCTTGAAGCGCGGGGAGGACGGTCCGCCGGGTGGAGACATAGCCGCACGCGTCGAGCGCGACGGTGCACCGGACGGCTTACGTGTTGTCCTCGAAGTAGGTAAGCACGAGTCCGACATGGTCGGGCACAGCGCAGCCGTCGCCCGGGCGTTGGAGGCCGCCGGAGCGCAAGTGTCGTACCGAATTTTCGACGGTGGCCACGACTGGTTGTGCTGGCGCAGTGTTCTTCTGGACTCCGTCGTCGAACTGATCGGCAGTCCGTGAAATAGGTACGATCTCAGGGCATGTGATCTGGGTGCGTGTGATCTAGGCCGCCGTGATGTCACCCAGTTTCCACGTTCGATCGAAATAAGGTTCGAGAGGTCCGTAGAAGCGGAAATACGAGAACCAGTGCTGACCCGGAATGGTCTGAACCCAATTGGATTCCTTCCCTTCCGGAGCAGTCGGTCCATAGTAGAGATCTACCGAACCATCGTCGTTGACAACAAGATCGGGATCTCGCGAGCCACGGTCGCCTCGCCCTTGTTCGTTGTCGATCAGGCACCGCGTGTCGATCGAGTAGACCGTCGCGGACCAGAACAGCTTTGCCGGGACATCGGCAGGTACGTGGAGTGTGTAGCTGTTTCCGCCGTCCAACCAGTTGCCGTCGGCGTCGGAGTAACTACCCAGATATGCCTGACCGAGTCCAGGCGTCGTACTCTTCATCGCCTTGGAGAAGCTGACTGCCTCGTAGAACCACGACGCGCGTTCGTAGAACTCGTCATAGTTGCCGCCTCGCTGAGCGGAGTTGTCCAGAACAATCGCCAAGTCCCACTGACGATCCGGCCAGTAGCGCGAACCGGGGAAGCGTTTGACGAACGCATTCGCCTGAGCGAACACCTCCCCCACTTCGACTGCCCGCTGCAAGATCTTCCGCAAGCGATCATCCGGGGCAAACGGTTTGCCCTTCTCCATCCCCAGCTGCCGAAGCCACGCCATCGGGAACCGGTCGCGCTCTTCGACAGGTTCGTCCTGCACGATGTCGTGCAAAAGTTCCCAGTACTGAAGGTCCCGCGGCTGAATTCCGCTCCAGGGCTTGCCGTCCGGTGAGACCAGTCGTGTGGGAGTCGGATTCTCGCGATCGGAGTAGGGGTACACCCGGACAGCGTCGACCAACTCACCTGAGCGCACCGGGTCGGGATCGAGCGTGCGGAGGCCGAACATGATGTGCATCATCGGGGAGTGGACAACGGTGTATTCACCTGTGTCCTGGGCACTCTGGTCTGGGCCGACTACCAGGGTCTTGCCGCCATTGCCTGCATCGGGGCCCATCTCACCGAGCACCGCGAATTCTCGTTGCCAGAAATCTGCGATGCCCCCCGCGGTCGGCCCCGGCGGCAACTCGATCACCAACGGACCCGTCGTACCGAGATCGAAAAAATTCAAGATGTACGGCGTCGTCGCGTTGGCGGTGATCAGGCCTAGTCGGTCACGATAGGAGCGGTAGACGACGATATCGGACGCAGTTGCTCCGAAGATGTTGGTATGCACGTCCATCCACTGCGCCCAGGACACGATGGGGATGGCCCACAAGTACGCCTGCACTGCTGTCTGGAAGTCGAGTTCGTCGAACACCGTTGCGATGTTTTCGCGAGCGGGAAGCTCCCCGTCTCTGGGGACAACTCCGGAGGAATACGTCAGTTCGATGTCGGCCATACCCAGATGGTGCGGGGAGAAACCTCGGCGCGAATCACCCGCACCGGGTGAACCGCTAGTTCAGTGCGTCGCGAATGACAGCAGCCGTGCTGTCGAGAATTGCCCGATTGGGTGTGCGAGGTAGTGCGCGCAGGCCGAAGCCGTCGCCGCGATTTCGCGGAATGACGTGCAGGTGGACGTGGAAGACTTCCTGCCCCGCAACAGCTCCGTCGGAGAGGTGCAGATTCACTCCGTCGATGGGGAGAGGCCCAGTACGCATCGCCGCGGCGATCTTCTGCGCGACCGCAAAGATCCTGGCACCGTCGTCGGCGGCGAGCGTGGACAATCCGCTGGCGTGACGCTTGGGCACGACCAGGAGATGACCGGACGTGAACGGCCGAATATCCATGAAGGCAAGGACATTCGCGTCGTCGTAGACGACACTCGCCTCGGCCTCACCGGCGATGATGGAACAGAAGATGCAGTTCATGGTCTCCGCCCCTGTGCGCCTTTTTGGTAGTCACCACTACCAGAAAGGCGCACGGGGGCGTAGCCCTTACAGAATCGGCGACGGCGCGTACGCCGCAGCTTCGGGGTTGGCGTCGACAAGTTTCCGGACCTCGGCGACAACGGCGTCGACCTGAGCAGACGCGGCACCGACAAAGGCTGCCTTGTCGGCCAGAGCCTCGTCGAGTGCGGCGCGGTCGAGCGGCAGACGGTCGTCGGCGGCGAGGCGATCGAGCAGATCGGGCTCCTTGCCCTCTTCACGCATCGCGAGTGCAACTGCCACGGCGTTCTCCTTGATCGCCTCGTGTGCGGTCTCGCGTCCGACGCCGGCGCGCACGGCAGCCATCAGCACGCGCGTCGTGGCGAGGAACGGCAGGTACCGCGTCAGTTCCTTCTCGATGACGGCCGGGTAGGCACCCATCTCGATCAGCACGGTCAGGAAGGTCTCGAACATGCCGTCGATCGCGAAGAACGCGTCCGGTAGAGCGACGCGACGCACGACGGAGCAGAAGACGTCGCCCTCGTTCCACTGTGCACCCGCGAGCTCGGCTGCCATGGAGCCGTATCCGCGCAGGATCACCTGCAGTCCGTTGACGCGCTCGCACGAGCGGGTGTTCATCTTGTGCGGCATCGCCGAGCTGCCCACCTGGCCGGGCTGGAAGCCTTCGGTGACCAGCTCGTGGCCGGCCATCAGGCGGATCGTGTGTGCAAACGACGACGGTCCCGCGCCGACCTGGACGAGCGCGGAGATGACGTCGTGGTCGAGGGAACGCGGGTACACCTGGCCGACGCTGGTCAGTACGTGCGCGAATCCGAGGTGCTCGGCGACCTTCGCTTCGAGCTGATCGAGCTTGGCCGCATCGCCGTCGAGCAGATCGAGCATGTCCTGAGCGGTACCCATCGGGCCCTTGATCCCGCGCAGCGGGTAGCGGTCGATCAGCTGGCGCAGACGCGTCAGTGCTACCAGCAGCTCGTCGGCGGCCGAAGCGAAACGCTTGCCCAAGGTGGTGGCCTGAGCTGCGACGTTGTGTGAGCGTCCGGCCATCACGATGGACGAGTACTCGGCAGCGCGCTCACCCAGGCGGGCGGCGACGGCGATGCCGTGGTTGTAGACGTGTTCGAGTGAACGCACGATCTGCAGCTGCTCGACGTTCTCGGTGAGGTCACGGCTGGTCATGCCCTTGTGGACCTGCTCGTGACCGGCGAGTGCATTGAATTCCTCGATGCGTGCCTTCACGTCGTGGCGGGTGACCCGCTCGCGGTCCGCGATGGACTCGAGGTCGACGTTGTCGATGACGCGCTCGTAGTCGTCGATGGCGCCGGCCGGAATGTCGATGCCCAACTCTGCCTGCGCACGCAACACCGCCACCCACAATTGACGCTCGAGCACGATCTTGTACTCGGGAGACCACAGAGCAACAAGCTCGGGGCTGGCGTAACGGTTGGCAAGGACATTCGGGATGCGGCTCACGAGGCCTCAGTCTAACGGGGGCCAAGCAGTGCTGTTACCCCCGATAGTGACCGAGCTAGACCGGCGGCGCCATCACGTCGATCGATTCCAAGAGCATTCCCCTGGCCAACCCCCGTGGGTCCGGGTCGTACTCCCCCAGAGCCGTGATCATCGCGCCGTCGACCATCGCGACGAGACGACGCAGTTGCCCCTCGGGAGCCGAGCGGCCCGAGCGTCGAAGCGCATCGGTCAACAGGTCGTCGAGCTGGGCGCGTAGGCGCAACTGCACGTCACGAAGTGCGGGATGACGGGCACACGCGACGAATCGTTCGTAGCGCGAAATCAAACGCTCGCGGCTCTCCGGACGCTTCTCTTCATCGCCGAGCAGCAGTTCGACCAACAGTTCGACCGTTGATTCGGCGCCCCGCCGACGTTGGGTCACCGCAGCCACTCTGGCGCGCATTGCTTCCATGTCGGCGTTGCCGTTGAGCTCGACGGCGCACGCGATCAGATCGTCGAGTGAGTCGAAGTAGTACGTCGTCGAAGCCAGTGGAAGGTCGGCCCTGGTTGCCACCGCTCGGTGACGAACGGCGTCGAACCCGCCTTCCAGCAATAGTTCAGCAGCGGACGCCACCAGAGCTTGGCGACGTCGTTCGCCCTTGGGCGTAGCTGCAGAAGACACCACGACATCGTGCCAGCAGAGGGCACCTCCGCATGGCGAAACAGCTCGAAGACCCTGCTGTTTGTTACCCGAGCCACTTCTCGAGGCGAATCAGCGCCTCCTGGATGTCGGCTGTCGCGCCCGCGAACGAAAGTCTGACCATCCGGTTTCCGTGGACGGTGTCGAAATCGATTCCGGGCGCCAACGCGACCCCGGTATCTGTCAGCAACCGCGCACACCAAGCGGTGGCGCCCTCGTCGCCACACAGATGGCCGATATCCGCGTAGACGTAGAAGGCGCCGTCAGCAGGGGCCAACTCCGTGATGCCCAGTTTCGGCAGTCCGGTCAACAGCAGTTCACGATTGACGGCGTATCGCTGAACGTGCCCGTCCAACTCGACCTTCGCCTCGTCCGAGAACGCCTCGATCGCGGCGTACTGCGAGATCGCGGGCGGACACACCGTCATGTTCGACGCGAGCCTCTGCAGCGGACGCCGCAGGTAGGTCGGCACCAACATCCAGCCGAGCCGCCAACCGGTCATCGAGAAGTACTTGGACACCGATCCGATCACAACGGACTCGCGCGAGGTCTCCCAGGCGCTCGACGTGTGCTGATCGCCGTATCCGATGCCGTGGTAGATCTCGTCCGAGATCAGGAGGGTGCCGTGCTGCTCGCACCACGTCGCCAATGCAGCGAGCTCCTCGGGCGAGATCACCGTGCCCGTGGGATTTGCGGGGCTGGCGACGATCAGACCGGCAGGCGGCGACGGCAAAGCCTCGAGCATTTCCACCGTCGGCTGGTATCGAGTTGCCGGCCCGCAGTCGAGTTCGACGACGTTGCAGCCGAGCGCGGCAAGGGTGTTGCGGTACGCGGGATATCCGGGGCGAGCAACCACCACGGTGTCGCCCTCGTCGAACGCGGCGAGGAAGAGCAAGGTGAACGCCCCGGACGAACCGGTCGTCACCACCACGTCTTCGGCGTCGACGGCGATTCCCGAGCGCTCACTGTGGTAGCGCGCAATAGCTTCGCGCAGCGGCAGGATCCCGAAAGTCTCGGTGTATCCGAGTAGTTCGGTGCCGAGAATCTCTCGCGTCGCACGTAGTACCGGTGCGGGAGCGGGCGTCGACGGTTGACCGGCAGCCAACGTCAGAACGTCACCATGTGTCCGCTGACGTTCGGTCGCGGCCTTCCATACATCCATGACATGGAAGGTCTGGATATCTGATCGACGAGATTCTGAGCGCACACTCCGACGGTAGCCGAACCGTGGTGCGGCAAGAAACGACGACCACCCATTGTGACGATCCGACAGATTCAGGCACTCAGCATGAGTCGATTCAACGAGACCTGGGCCACGTCACTCGCGCAACATTGATCAACGACATCCTTCGATCAAAAGGTGCATCAGATGAAAGCTCGCTCAGTGCCCACCGCGGCTCTGGTCACGATCGGCGTTCTCACGGTTGCCTCGTGCGGAAGCACCTCTGATCCTGGCGGCAATTCTTCCGGCGATTACGCCAAGGACGGCAGCTTCACGACGATCGTGAACACCGACCCCGGCAACCTTCATCCCCTGATCACCAATCTGACTGCCACGCAGGCGATCAACAGCTATACCAACGACTCGTTGTTGGCCATCGACCCCAAAACCCGCGCAGCCGGCCAGTATCTGGCCGAAAAATGGAGCGAGAACGGAACTTCGCTGAACTTCACCCTCAAAAAGGGGATCACGTGTGAAGACGGCACGACCTTCACTGCCCAGACCGCAGCGAACAACATCAACTGGGTCGTCGACAAGACCAACGGCTCGCCGTGGTTGGGAGCATCCGTACCCGAAACTGCGGTAGCAACCGCTGAGGGTGACGAACTCACGATCAAGACAACGGAACCCGCGCCCTTCCTCCTCGAACGCATCGGCGCTCTCAAGTTGGCGTGCCAGGCAGCGCTCGACGACCCTGCCAGTGTTCGAGGCAGTAGCAACGGAACCGGACTGTTCAAAGTCACCGAAGTAGTGGCCAACGATCACGTCACCCTCGAACGCCGCGACGGATACAACTGGGGACCGAACGGCGAAACCACATCGGACACGCTCGGAGTGCCCAAGACGGTCACGATCAAGGTCGTGACCGACGCCGCGACGACGGCGAACCTGGTCCTCACCGGAACGGTCAACGCGGCCCCGGTTGCCGGCTCGGATATCGAACGTGTGGAAGCTTCCGGCCTTGAATCGATGACGTCCAACACCCTGAGCGGACAGTTCATCTTCAACCACAATGCGGCTCTCCCCACCAAGGACGAGGCCGTACGCACCGCACTGGTGCAGGCGATCGATCTCGACGATTACACAGACATCAACACCGGCGGCAAAGGCTCACGCGCTACGGCACTGGCAGTAGTCGATCCGCGGGCGTGCGACTTCGACAGCGTCACCGGTGTAGTTCCGAAGTTCGACATGGCCGCGGCGAAGAAGACTCTCGCGGACGCCGGTTGGAAGCCCGGATCCGACGGCGTCCTGACCAAGGACGGTCAAACGCTGCAATTGACGGTCATCTTTGCCAACTACCGCGACACCACTTCTGCAGCAGCAGAATACGCAATGAAGCAGTGGCAGGAGCTCGGCGCGAAGGTAGAGCTTCGCGGTGGTGACAACAACTTCATCATCTCCAACACATTCGCGGCAAAAGACCTGACGTCATGGTCGATCTCGATCGGACTGACCGTCCAGAGCGACACCCCCAGCATCTTCGTTCCGTACTTCGCCGGCCCCACTCCACCGTCGGGTGTCAACTTCGCATCGATCGACAATCCGAAGTACACCGAACTGGCAGCGAAGGCCTCGGTTCTGCCCGGGCAGGAATCCTGCTCGGTGTGGAAGGAAGCGGAACAAGCACTGTTCACCTCGTCCGACGTCATTCCGGTGTCCACATCGCCGAACTTCATGTTCTTCAACGGCGCGACGGCCCTGTATGCACCGATTGGCGGCACCCTGGCCGGCCCTGGCATCCGCGTTCTGAAATAAGCCGGAAGACAAAGCTTTACGTCTGCATCTATTTCTCCGATTCGAAGGATCTACATGACTGACCGTCCATTTGTTCTCGACGACCTCCACCGTGTGGTCACACCCACTGAGACCGCAATCTCTCCCGACGGCACCGTGGTCGTCTTCGTTCGCTCGGAAATTGTTGCCGGAAAGGCAACTACATCGCTCTGGGCGGTGTCCCGCGATTCCCAGGCTCGCCGCCTCACTGCGGGGCCCGCGGATTCGGCACCTCGGTTCTCTCCGGACGGAACCTCGATTGCCTTCCTCCGTAAGGTCGGAGACTCCGCGCAGCTGCACCTGATCCCGCTCGCCGGCGGCGAGGCCGAAACCCTCACCACAGCAGCATCACTCCCCCTCGGGGCCGGCGCAGCGGCCTGGAGCCCGCACGGAAAAGCCATTGCATTCGCCGCCGTGGTCTCACGTTCGGACTCCACCGACCCGAACGCGCCCATCGTCACCGACCGACTCGGATACAAGGTGGACGGTGCCGGATGGCTCGGAACCTTCCGGCGCCACCTGCACACCGTCGAACTGGAAACGAAGGCAGTTCGACGCCTCACCGACGGTGATTGGAATGCAGACGTTCCGTCCTGGTCACCGGACGGCAAGGCTCTCGCCTTCACAGCGAATCTGGAACCGGACAGCGATCTGAACCTCACGTTCAGCGCCTACCGAATCCTCGTCGACGATCTGTCGGTTCCGCCGCAGCAACTCGGCCACGCCACCGGGGTGCAGGGCTCGACGCTCTGGCACCCGAACGGAGATTCGGTTGTCGCCATCGGCACTCCCGAGGTCCGTGTCGGAACTGCAGACCTGATCCGTCTGTCCGTCCCCGGCCCAATCGAGACACCGGTCGACGTCACCCTCACCGCTCATCTCGATCGCAACGTGATGCCAGGCGCACCCGGTTACCCCGGTGGCACACCGGCACTGTCGAACACCGGCGACGAGATCGTGTTCTGCCTGCGCGATCGCGGATGGACGCATCTGTACGCCGTCGACATAGAAACCGGCACCTCCCGCTCCCTCGTCGCCAATCCCAACGAGGTCGTCGCGGCGCTCTCCGTTGCCCGTAATGCGCGCGTCGCCTCCGTCATCGTCACCACGCAGCAGTCCTTCGGTGAGGTCGCACTCGTCGATCTGGACAGCGGCGCTGTCACCACGCTGACGAAATTCACCGCAGAAGCACTCCCCGAGGTGACCCTGTTTGCCGCCGAGGAACGCGAGTTCACCATCTCCGACGGCCGTACCGTGCACGGCTGGTTGCTGTCCGCTCCCGAAACCGATGGCGCCGCACCACTTCTGCTCGACATTCACGGTGGGCCGCACAACGCATGGACGGGCGTTGCCGACACCTATCACCCCGCCCACCAGGTTCTCGCAGCGCAGGGTTGGCGCATCTTGACCCTCAATCCACGTGGATCAGACGGGTACGGCGAGGACTTCATGTACGCCGTCAACGGCGCCTGGGGCACCTCGGACCAAGCTGACTTCCTCGAGCCGATCGATGCTCTTGTCGCCGAAGGACTTGTCGATGGGGACCGACTGGCGATCACCGGGTACAGCTACGGCGGATACAGCACCTGCCACCTCACCTCACAGACCGATCGCTTTGCCGCGGCTGTGGCCGGCGGGCTGATCTGCGATTTCAACGCCATGGCCGGAGTCTGCGATTTCGGTCCGCACCTCGCCTCACTGGCCACCGGAACGACTGTCCCCGAGAACTCCGCCAAACTCCTGGCTGCCTCGCCCCTCGCCTCCGTGAAGAACGTGGTGACTCCGACGCTGATCCTGCACGGAAAGTCGGACGAGCGGTGCCCGCTGGGTCAGGCCGAGGCCTGGTTCGCGGCGCTGCGCCAGCAGCACGTCCCCACCCGAATGGTGGCGTATCCCGGCGCAAGCCACGGTTTCCTCGTCAACGGCTCGATCGCACACCGAATCGACTACAGCACACGGCTCATCGAGTGGGTGAAGCGATATACCTCGGCGAAGCTGCCCAAGACCGGCCTGGCCAACGCGTCTGCCGGAGCCGATGCATGGAAGCGTTCACTGGACGTACTCTGTGAGCGTTACGGCGTCACCGGTGCTCAATTCGGTATTCTCACACTCGATTCCAGCGGTAAGGAAATCACCCGGACGACTGTGGCTTCCGGCGTGATCAATGCAGACACCGGGGTCGAGGTCTCCACCGACTCCCTGTTCCAGATCGGATCCATCACCAAGGTGTGGACCGCGATGCTGGTCATGCAACTGGTCGACGAGGGCTTGCTCGACCTGGACGCAACCGTCCGGTCGATCCTGCCCGACTTCGCACTGCAAGACGAGGAAACAGCCGCCCGTATCACGGTTCGCGCACTTCTGAACCATCGCAACGGAATCGACGGTGACCTCTTCATCGACAAGGGACGCGGAGACGATGTCGTCGAACGCTACGTCGAGGGCCTGCGCGACTTCCGTCAGGTTCATCCCCTCGAGGATGGCTTCGCGTACTCGAACTCCGCGTACGTCCTGGCAGCTCGTATTGTCGAGGTTCTTCGCGGCGGCATCTGGGACGACATCCTCAAGGAGCGGATCATCGATCCGCTCGGTCTCGCGCACACACTCACGTTGACCGGAGATGCTCCGAGATACTCTGTGGCAGCGGGACATACGGGAAATTCTGTCGTGATGCCCGTCTGGCCGATCACGCGCTCGATGGGGCCGGCCGGCTGCATCACTGCCAGCATCGGAGATCTACTCACGTTCGCCGAACTCGGACTCCTCGAAGGACAGAGCGTCGACGGCGTGCGGATCGTGTCGGAGGAATCAGCCGCCGCGATGCGTACACCCGAAATCGACATCAGCGATCTGTTCCCGGACAAGTCGGGTTGGGGCTTGGGCTGGTTCCACGAAACCTGGTCGGGCGAAGAAATTTTCGGGCACGACGGCAGCACCATCGGGCAGCATGCCTATCTGCGTATCTTCCCCCGCCACAATGTCGCGATCGCACTGCTGACCAGCGGCGGCAAAGCAGACGGCCTCTACCGCGATCTCTTCACCGAAGCCGCGGCCGCGTTGGTCGGACTCGAACCTCCGCAAGCCCTGGCCCCGAACCCCGCGAGTGTGGAGTCGATTCCGGATTCGGTTCTGGGTAAGTACAGCTCGGGCGGAATAGCAATCGAGTTCCGTCGAGGAGAGTCCGCCGACGAAGCCGTGATCACCGTGATCGGCGACGTCATCCCGAATCCCGAGGAAGACGAAACAGCTCCGAAGAAGCCTGCAGCGGTAGCCACTCTCGTACCGTCGCAGATCCCCGGAACCTGGACCACCCGTCAACCGGGAGCGGCCGGTTGGACGACGGTACGGCCGCACCGCGACGGCGTGTACGTCGGATTCCGCTTCCTACCACGGGTTAACGCGTGACCATGACCGATACACATACGATTGCGGAAACACAAAACGCCGAAACACAGAACGCCAGCGAACTCGAGGAATCAAAGATGCAAGAACAGCTTCAAGAACTCGTCGATCAGTGGAGGGTCGAGGCAAACATCCCCGGCGTCTCGGTCGGTATCGTGCACGGTGACAAGGACATCGTCGTCACCAGTGGCATCGAAAGCGTCGAAACCCAGCTCCCGGTCACCGACAAGACGATGTTCATGATCGGCTCCACCACAAAGGTGTTCGCCGCAACAGCCGCGATGGCACTCGTCGAGGACGGACTGCTCGACCTCGACACCCCGGTGGTCGAGTATGTCCCCGAACTGACCTTCGCCGACGAAGAAGCCACCCGCACAGTCACGATGCGTCATCTCCTGACCCACACCGGCGGATTCACCGGCGACGCGGGCCTCTCGGCAGGCTGGGGCGAAGACGCCCTGGGACGCTCGGTTTCACGGCTGAACGAACTGCGACAAGAGTTCCCTGTCGGAGAAGTATTCTCCTACAGCAACTCCGGATTCGTTCTCGCCGGACATGTCGTGGCCAAGATCAGCGGACTGACCTTCGAAGAGCTGGTCAAACAACGCGTGCTGGACCCTCTGGAAATGAAGAATTCGGCGTTCCTGCCCTGGGACGTGATGACCCACCGGTTCGCACTCGGCCACTACATCCGCGACGGTGTGCCGTTCGTATCCAACGAAACCGGACTGGACCGCGGCATGATTCCCTGTGGTGGAATGTGGTCCTCGGTGCGAGACCAGCTCGTCTGGGCACGCTACGCGCTGTCGGGCGAACGCCCCGGCGAAGGACAACCACTCGACGAGTCCACCCGGTTGCTGATGCAGAAGCCGCAGCGTCCCGCAGCGATGATGTTCGAGGAAGTCGGCCTGGGATGGCTGCTGACTCGGTACGGAACCACGCAGGTAGTGCGGCACGGCGGAAACGTCAGCAATCTCCAGGTCTCCGAGTTCATGACGGTGCCCGAGAAGAACTTCGCCGTCACCGTGCTGACCAACGCACTCGGCGGCGGAATCGGCAAGAAGATCGTCGACTGGTCCATGGCCAATCTCACTGAACTACCCGCGCCGGCATCCCTCGACGTGGTCGAGCCCGAACCCGCTGCCGTCGATGCAGTCCTGGGCAAGTATCAGGCAGGCTCGCTGACGATGACCGTCGCCCCCGGTGACGAGGGAATCGGCATCCGGATGGGTAGCGCGCAGGACCTCGGCGAATACGAGGACATCGTCTGGCCGCCGGCGATCCCGATCGCCTTCGTCAACGACCATGACTTCGCTGCTCGCGCCGACACCACCCGGGCGTTGGGCCGCTTCGTCACCGACGAGACCGGTCGCGCCGTGATGCTCGAATTCGGCGGGCGTACCGCCAAGCGAGTGGCGTGATCCTGTAGGCGGGTGACGCGGTCCGATTACGGGACCGCGTCACCCGTCTTCGTAAATGCACAGCCTCGAAGGTACAGACTGGACTCCATGAACTTCATCGGCGAGTCGATTCTGCACCCGTCCCGGTGGAGCGTACGTGCCCGTTCGACCGTGGCATCGACGCTCGTGATCGCCTTCTGCCTGGTGATCGCCGGGCTTGCACTGGTTTTCGTACTGGCGAACTCCCTGCATCTGTCCGCACTGAACAGCTCCGAAGCTCGCGCCACGCAACTGGTCCAGCAACTCAACGGAAAGAACCCGGCCGATCTCGACCCTTCGCTTCTGTCCACAGACAGTCAGATCGGAATCGTGCAGATCGTCGACGCCAACCACCGAATAGTCACCCAGTCTCCCGGAACCGAGAGCGGCCTTCTGTCCGAACAGCTTCTCGGCCCTGACGAGTCGGACACCTTCGGACGGGTGAAAGAGTCGGACGACGAGGACTACTGGCTGGTCGGACGCGGCGCTCGGACGCCGACCGGACCGGTGACCGTCTTCGTCGGTGCCGACCGCGAACCGGTTGAAACCGTGGTCATCACCGTTGCCGTTCTGCTGGCCATCGTCGGCCCTCTGGTTCTGGCGCTGGCCGCATTTGCCACCTACCGCCTGGTCGGTTCGGCCCTCGCTCCCGTCGAACGCATACGCGCTCGGGTGGCCTCGATTTCGAGTCGACAGGGTGAACGGGTCCCCGTCCCGGCCGGGAACGACGAGATAGCCCGGCTGGCAACAACAATGAACGACATGCTCGCGCGCCTCGACGAAGGCGCACTGGCCCAGCAACGATTTGTCAGCGATGCCTCACACGAATTACGTAGTCCACTGTCCACGATCACGACGGCTCTCGAACTCGCACACCGACGCCCGGATCTCCTCGACGATGCATTGATCGAAGACGCACTACTTCCCGAGGCGCGCCGGATGCGGCAGTTGATCGAGGATCTGTTGATTCTCGCGCGCTCGGACGAAAGCGAACTCGAAAAGATCGGTACCTCCGTCGATGTCGACCTCGACGACATCTTGTTCGCCGAGAAGAAAAGGATCGATGGTTTCTCCGACGTCAAGGTCACCGCTGCCGTGGCTCCGGTTCGCGTCTCAGGAGACCCCCGAGCGTTGACGCGAATGGTGCGCAACCTGGTCGACAACGCGGTGCGGCATGCCGAGACTCTCGTGCATCTCGAGTGCTCCGAAGCCGGCCACGAAGCCCATATCGTGATCGAGGACGACGGGCCCGGAATCCCTGCAGCAGAACGCGAACGAATCTTCGGACGCTTCGTCCGCCTGGACCAACCACGGTCGAGGCAGGGAGGCGGGTCCGGACTTGGACTCGCCATCGCGTCGGAAATCGTTGCGGCGCATCACGGAACCATCACCGTCAGCGAAAGAGAGGGCGGCGGAAGTCGATTCGAGGTGACAATTCCGGTACCGAACGACTGAGGATCAGGCAGTCCCGACAAAGCGGTACCCGACACCTCGAACGGTTTCGATGCTGTGAGTTCCGAACGGCAGGTCGACCTTCTTACGTAGGTAACCGATATAGACCTCGACGATGTTCTCGTCACCTTCGTAGTTGCGGTCCCAGACGGAGCGGACGATCTCGCTCTTGGTGACCACAACTCCGTTGTTGCGCATCAGGAACTCGAGAACGCTGTACTCACGAGGCGTCAAGGTCAATTCGCTTCCCGCTCGCCGCACCTGATGTTTGGCAGGGTCGAGGGACAGGTTTCCTATTGTGAGTATCGCCGGACGTTGCGGAGCGCCTCGCCGCACCAGAGCACGCAGCCGCGCGAGGAGGACGACAAACGAGAAGGGCTTGACCAGATAGTCGTCGGCACCGAGGTCGAAAGCATCAGCGAGGTCGTATTCGCCGTCCTTCGCGGACAGCATCAGGATCGGCGTCCAAATCTCCCGGGCGCGTAGGTCCCGCACGATGTCGTATCCGTGTTTGCCCGGCAACATGATGTCGAGAACTATCACGTCGAATTCGTCGCTGCAGGCAGTCGCGAATCCGTCGTCCCCGTTGACTTCGACGGCGGTCACGAATCCCTCGGCCACGAGTCCCCGCCGGATCGTCTCGGCCAGGCGCACTTCGTCTTCGACCACCAGTACTCGCACCACCGGCCCCGTTTCGTCGACACACAGTTGTTCGGATGCACCCAGTAGAGCAGACGGTTGACCCATGACCGAGTTCTGTTCAGCGTTTCTTCAGCTTCAGATCGTCACACTGCATTCATGCCCGCAACTGTATCGACCGTGCGAAACGTGGTCACCGAAGTCCTGACCGAGAGCACCACCGCAGAGATTGCGGTTGCCGCAATCGTGGTAGCCGCAGCTCTGTTCGCGTTCGGTTCGATCTACCGAGCTTCCAGCGTTCGGTCTACAGTCCTCCGCACATGCGGACTCGTGCTTGCACTGGTGACGCTGTCGATCCAGGTGTATGGAAACGGCTGGTTGACGAGCTTCGACGGGCCGGTGACCGACTGGATGGTCGATCATCGGAGCGGCACCCTGAACCAGATAGCGGTCGCAGTCACAGATCTCGGCAGTCCTGTCGCCACCGCATTGCTCGGGGTCACCTGCGGCGTGCTCATCTCGTGGCGAGCGCGTTCGGTAGTTCCAGGCTTGATCGTGATCGGAACCGTTGGCGGTGCAGCGGTTGCCAGCACAGTCGTCAAGGCACTGGTCGGTCGCGAACGTCCGCCGACCAATATCCAAGTACTTCTCGAGACCGGCCACTCGTTCCCGTCTGGTCACGTGACCGGAACCGCAGCGTTGTTCGGCATCGCGGTTCTCGTTGTGAGCATCGACCGAACACCGGCCGTCAAACGCCTTCTGATGCTCCTCGCCGTGACGGTCACCGTCGTCGTCGCGCTCACTCGCCTCTACTTGGGAGCGCACTGGCTCACCGACGTCATCGGCGGAGCCATTCTCGCGACGCTTGCAGTCACTGTGGGCGGGGCAGTATTCCGGTTCGTCGGCACCCTAAGCCAAGCCGAATCGACTACTGCTGCAGTGTGCTCTGCAGAACCTTCAGCACTTCACGCGCCGCAGTCGGTCCGGTATTGAGGTAGAAGACGTCGTCGTCGACAGCAACGGCGTGGTTGGCAACAACACCATGTAGCTGCGCCCACAACGGCGCGTTCGTCAACGCCGCCGGGTCCCCGCCCTGCACTCCGTAGAAGATCCAATCAGCGTCCGCCACGTTCAACTCCTCCTCACTGATGTCTCGGGAGGTGTCGTCGAATTGCTGCGACTCCGGACGCGTCAGGCCGGCATCCTGGGCGATACTGCCGGTGAACGAAGGAATGCCGAAGATGCGCAGCCGATTTCCGTTCTGGCGGGTGAACGACACCGTCGGCGGCGACGAGAGGGAAGCACCGAGGGCTGCGGCATCCGCGTTGAAGGTGTCCAGTAGTGCCGTCGCCTGCTGTGTCCTGCCGATTCCGTCCGCAACGAGCAGGAAGTCCTGCTTCCAGTTGACGCCGGTCCCCTGTGTTGCCACGGTGGGTGCAATCGCCGAAAGCTGGTCGTACAGCGAATCAGCATCCTTCCCTGCAACATTCATCAAGATCAGGTCAGGATCGAGCTTGACGATCGCTTCGAAGTTCGGTGTGAAGCGACCACCTGCGTCGACGACATCACCTAACTGAGTTCGGTATTCGGGGTATGCGGCCGACAAGTACGGCGGCACCAGATCCGCACCGTCACCACGCGTCGAACCTGCCGGCACGACACCGAGCGACAGGAGCGCATCGGCCTGTCCGGTCGAGATCACTACAACCTTCTCCGGCTGTGATTCGATCGTGGTGTCCCCTTTGAAGTGTGAGACGGTGCGGGGAAATTCGCCGTCCGACTTCCCGCTCCCCATGCCGGCGGGGACTTCTCGCGGAGCGACAAACGCAGAGTCCGACGGCGCCGACGCACTGATCTCAGGATCTGTGGTCGAGGCGTCCTCACTCGAGCAGCCACTGAGAGTCGCCACCAAGGCCAGTGCGCCGATCAGCAGTGCACTGCGTGACTTCATTCGAAAATTCATGATCGTGTCCCGTACGTCGTGAAGCATGCCTGCTTCATGTTTCGTCATGGTTAGGTGAGCCTACCCTTTAGAAAACTGTAAACTATATCTGTGTCAGATACAGTTTCAGGGCGTGGCTCACACGGGGCTGATCGCTACCCTGATCGCGTGCCCACAGCAGAAGAATCATCGAGATCAGTCATCGCTGCGGCCTTCGAATTACGTCGGGCGCTGCGCGAATACATGGACGCATCGGGCACCGACGCGACGTTGCCCGAGGCACAATCCGAAGTACTTCACGATGTTGCGCACCATCCGGGCACTCGCATCGGGGCTGTCGCCGATCGCCTCTCCAGACGCCCGAACACCGTCAGCACACTGGTGCGCACACTCTCCGACAAAGACCTGATCGAGCGACGGCCCGATCCCACGGACGGCCGAGTGAGCACGCTTTACGTGAAGGACGAGCGAAGCGCGCGACGGGACCGTCGGTCCGAACTACGCATCGGTGTTCTCGCCGAAGAACTGGAGTCCCTCGACGAGGGCGACCTCCACACGTTGACCGCTGCCATCGGCATCCTCGACCGGGTCAATCGATCATTGCGAGATCACGCACCGCGGTGATGCTGCTCAGGTGACTTTCCCGCTCTTCTCGTAGACGTCGGCAAAACGCTTCATCTGCTCGGTGATGCCCGTCAGGCTGTACCCCGTACGAAGTTCGACCGTCGCAACCTGGCCCGAAACCACAGCCGGAAGCCTGGTGAAAGTCGGCGAATTGAGCTCCGGTGCATCCGACCAAGTCGGCGGAATCAGGAGCAGATCAGCCGGAAAGACGCCCGGCTCTTCCCAACTCGCCGACGCCCAGAAACCGTCCTCGCTGTCGAGCTTCGCAAATTCGACGCCCATCGTTTCGAGAATACTTCCGAGCGGAGTCCATCCCGGTACCGCGTAGTCAAGGCTCGATTCCAACGGAATCACGTATGCAACAGAGATATTCGACCGCGAAGTGGCCAAGTCGCGCACTCGATCACCGAGCGCACTCAACTCTTCCCGTTTGGCCGCGTAGACCGGCGAGGTGTCGGTGCCGCCGATACCCTGGACCAACGAACTGAAGCTGTCCAGCGCCGCTTGCGCCCCGTCGGTGATCTTGACGCCGGCAATAGGAGCAACCTCTTCGACGCGAGCGATATCGTCACCCCAGATGCTGCCGAAGTTGCCACCGTTGTACGAACTCCAGATGTCGATGACGAGATCCGGGTCCACTGCCAGGAGTTTCTCGGCACTGATGTCTGTGTCGGTCTCGCTGACATGGGCGATTCCGCTGAAGTCGAATGCATTCAACGTGGATTCGTCGAGCCTGGAGAATCCGATGATGCCGACCGGAACGACGCCGTATTCGAGTAGCACCGGCGCGGTGTCCGCCGTCGCCACAATGCGTTCGGGGACCTTGTCGAGCGAAATCTGCTGCCCACGCGCATCTACATACGTCCACGCTTCACCGTCGGACTTCGCGTCGGTCGTCGAGGTGCCACACGCTGCCAGCACCGTCGAAAGTGCCACTGCCACAGCCATGAAGATGGCCCTGCTACCGCGTTGGGAACGCGGCGCAACAAAATCGATCACTTCTGCCCCATGCTGTCGAGCGGGTTTCGGGAGAACCCCGAACCCGGAAAGTAAAGTAAGCCTCGCCTACATGGCTAACGGTAGAGCGGATCAGGAGTTGACGCAATCGCGGAGTTTTGTCAATGAATGTCGAAATCCGATCAGCGGTCCGCGTTCTTTCGAAATGCCATCGGCGTGACTCCTGTGGACTGCTTGAAGGCTGCGACGAAACTACTGGGCGTCGAGTATCCGATCTGCTCTGCCACATCGGCCACCGCAATGCCTTGGCCGAGCAGGGACATCGCCACGTTCATCCGAAGCAGTACGCGCCACTGGCCGAAACTGACGCCGGTGTCCACTTTGAATCGACGAGCCAAAGTGCTGGTACTGACACCGATCTCATTCGCCCAGTCTTCGAAACTGCGTGGATCGTCCGGTTGGGACAACAGGTCGCGCGCAATCCGGCCGACCGGCCCCGAATCGGGAATCTTCATCGCTCCGCGCTCGTCGCCGGGAACAACGAGGTCGAAGAACACTCGCTCGGCGCGGCGCCTCGCATCGTCCGTCATCTCGCGAGCACTCAGATGAAGAAACAACTCGTACAGAAGCGGCGTGCCGTGCACCGCAACCGGGTGATCACCGAGCGAAGGTCCCTGCCCTACAGCGCAATACACGGTCAAGAATTGCGCACCCGCGGCAACGCGCACCGAGTGCCGAACCAGTGCCGGTATCCACAGCCCTCTGCCCGGCAGCAACGTCCACATCTGAGCGCCCGAGCGTACAACCACAATGCCGGAACGAGGAAACAGAATCTCGTTCGATCGGTGTGCGTGGGTTTCCCACGTCACCGGCTGATCAGCACTCGACGCACCACCCCACAGAACCAAATCCTCGGGCTCGTCGTCCAATTCGTGTTCGGATACCACCAACTCGTCGTTCGACGGCACGCCCCACCGGAGCCAGTCACCGTCGATCTCGGATTTTGTCCGCCTCACGTCTACATCCCTGGATCGAGCGTCGTCTGTCCAGGTGACTGTAACCGCTACCTACGCCGAACAGGTGCGGTGGAAGTCGATCCCACCGCACCTGACCGCGAGTTGCCGCTCTAGTTCATGTCGTTCGCAATGATGTTCTCGATATTCCGTTCGGCCAGAGCGGTGATGGTGACAAACGGGTTGACTCCGACGTTGCCCGGAACGAGGGATCCGTCCATGACGTACAGACCCGGGTACTCCGGCAGACGACCGTAGCCGTCGGTCGCCTTGCCGAGCACACAACCGCCGAGGGGGTGGTACGTCAACTGGTCGCCCCACGTCTGTGTCGGGCCGAAGAGGTCGGTCCGGTAGATCGTGCCTTCCTTCTTGTTGATCTTGTCGAAGAGCTTCTTCGCCATGTCGATCGACGGCTGGTTCTGCGAACGCTGCCAGTTCAAACCGACTTTGCCTGTTGCCGAGTTGAATTGGAACTGAGCACGTTGCGGATTCTTGGCAATCGCCAAGTACAGGCTGACCCACAGTTCGGTACCGGCCGGGAAGGGTGCGATTTCCGCGAATACAGGTGCGGATGCATCGGCCCAGTTGTCGATACCCATCACCGGGATCGCAGATTGCTTCGCACCGGTGGCGTCCCACATGTGATTGGCGCGACCCACCATCACGTTGCCGTTGTGACCCCATTCCTGGCCCACAGCACCCGGCAAATTCGCCAGCTGCCCTTGCGCTTTCATCGCGACCAGGAGCTTACTGGTGCCGATACTGCCGGCTGCGAAGAAGACCTTGTCCGCCGTCACCGTCTTGGTGCCGACAGTGTTGCCCTGCTCGTTGATCTGATTCATCACCACTTGATAGCCACCGCCGGTCGCGGCCGGGGCAACCGAGGTCACAACGTGCAGAGCTGAGATGGTGAGCTTGCCGGTGGCGGATGCCGCAGCGAGGTACGTCTTGTCCAGAGACTTCTTTCCCGCGTTGTTGCCGTAGATGACCTCACTGACCAGGGCGGACTTGGTGACCTGGCCGGCAGCTTCCTGCTTCATGTAGTTGAAGTCATAGACATTCGGCACGAACGTTGTTGTGTAACCGGATCTCTCAGCGGTCTTTCGCCCGGTCCGCGCGAACTTGTAGTACTCGGTCGATTCGAACCATGCCGGGTCGATGTTGTTGACTCCGAGCGCGGCGTTGGCCCGCGGGAAATACGTCGAGTACATCTCGTTGGAATCGACCCCGGGCAGGATCTCTTCGAAGTAGTTGCGCTTGGGTGTGACAGCCATACCGCCGTTGACCAGCGACCCACCGCCGACCCCTCGGCCCTGGTAGACCTTGATCCCGCCGAAGTCCTCGGCGTCGAGGACACCGACGTACCGGCTGATGTTCTTGTCCACCGAGCCGCCGGAGAAGTGTGAAACCGGTTGAACTGTACGGTCTCTGAGCCAGAAGGATCGACCGTCGGGCGAGAGCATCGGGCAGAAGATCTTGCCGTCGGACCCTGGTGTGGTCCACGACTTCCCCATTTCGACCATGTGTGTGTCGATGCCGGCCTGCGTCAACCGAAGTGCCGCAACGGCCCCGCCGTATCCGCTCCCGATCACAAGCGCGGGGACACGGTCTCCGTCGTTCAATGCTCGCCTGGGCGCAGCGGCCGCCGTAGTCCACGAGGACGAGAGCGCAGCGGCGCCCACAGCTAATCCTGTTGCTGCCAAGAAGTTTCTACGCGAGAGCGTGGAATTGGTACGTGCGTGCCGTTCGTTGGATCCAGCGCGAATGCTCAAGTGTGCCCTTCTCTTTCCGTGACCCCCGCGCTGAGATATACCGGGAGAAACCGAACGAGAAGTCCATACTCGTGGGTAACTTCGAGGAACCGTTGATTTTCCACGAAAAGGGCCGATGAACAGAAAGTTCACCGGCCCTCCGAAAGAACGAGTCAGGGAATTGAGATGCGACCTTCGACGGCGCCGAGTCCGATGTCCTTGCGGAAATGACCGCCGGGAAGCTTGACGTCGGCGATCTTTGCGTAGGCGTCGTCACGAGCTTCGGTCAGATCCTTGCCCACTCCGACAACACTCAGCACACGTCCACCGGCCGAGACGACGGCTCCGTCTTCACGCTTCTTGGTACCCGCGTGCAGGACTCCGTCGGCGTCTGCTCCGGTGATCACGTCGCCGGTGCGCGGGGTTGCCGGGTAGTTCTCGGCAGCAATCACGACCGTGACGGCGGAACCGTCGCGCCACTGCAACGGACCGACCGAATCGAGGGTTCCGGTCGAGGCTGCATTGAGTAGACCGCCGAGCGGCGTTTCGAGGAGAGCAAGCACGGCCTGAGTTTCGGGGTCACCGAACCGGCAGTTGAATTCGACCACGGCCGGGCCGTCGACGCCGATCGCGAGACCAGCGTAGAGAAGGCCGGAGAAGCTGCTACCGCGCGCCACCAACTCGGCAGCGACGGGCTTGACCACGTCGTCGACGATCTGCGTGACCATCTCGTCGGGCAGCCACGGCAACGGTGTGTACGCGCCCATGCCGCCGGTGTTGGGCCCGGAATCGCCGTCGCCGACGCGCTTGTGGTCCTGCGCCGGGAGCAAAGGGATCACGGTTTCGCCGTCGACGAGGCAGAAGAGCGAAACTTCCGGACCGTCGAGGAAGGACTCGAGGAGAACCGGGTGTCCGGTCTCGAGCAGTTCAGCGGCGTGATCGCGCGCGGCGAGACGATCCGTCGTGACGACAACGCCCTTGCCTGCAGCCAGTCCGTCATCCTTGACCACCCAGTTCGGTCCGAAGCGGTCGAGCGCGTCGTCGAGCTTTGCCGGATTGTCGACGATCTCGCTGTGTGCGGTCTTGACGCCGGCGACAGCCATCACGTCCTTGGCGAAAGCTTTCGAGCCCTCGATGCGGGCGGCGTCGGCCGACGGCCCGAAGCAGGCGATACCTGCTGCGCGCACCGCATCTGCGACACCGAGAACCAGGGGAACCTCGGGTCCGATGACGACGAGGTCGGCCTCGACTTTCTTGGCCAGCGCGGTAACCGCGTCACCCGAAGCAACGTCGACGGGATGCTGCTCGGCGATTTTTGCGATCCCGGCATTGCCAGGCGCGCAGATCAGGGCCGTGACACCTGGATCGCGAGCAAGAGAGAGAAGGAGGGCATGTTCACGGGCTCCGGAGCCGATTACTAGTACGCGCACGGGGAACAGACTACGGCCTGCGGTAACAGCGCTCTCGGAGTGCTACGGGTGGGGCCAAGGTCGCAGGGTTCGGCCTTTGTGCGAAATATCCGTTTCGAGATGAGATCATATGAATACCTGAATAGGTGAACAGATGTTTTCGGACACCTGTCCACCGAGGAAAGGACTCCCGTGAAACTCCACAAACCAGGCGTTCTGACGCTCACCGCAACCGCCGCAATCGGCGCACTTCTGATCACGTCGTGCAGTAGCCCGACTGGCACCGACTCTTCGGGCAACAACGACGGCCTCGTCTTGGCCGATGGCTACGAACTGGGCGGCTACAACCCGGTCGCAGGCTTCGGTGCTGCCGGTGAAGCCAAGATGTACGACGGTCTCGTCCGGCTCACCGGCGGCACCGGCATGCCTGGATTCGAGCCGTCTTTGGCCGCAGAGATGCCAACGGCCAACGTCGACGCGACAGTCTGGACGGTCAAACTCCGTGACGGGGTCACCTTCTCCGACGGATCGACCTTCGATGCCGCCGACGTGGTTGCCACGTACCAGGCGATCCTCGATCCCGCTTCCGCCTCGGAGGCACGGTCGTCGTACGACATGATCAGCGATGTCGTGGCCGTCGACGACAGCACAGTCGAGTTTCGCCTCGCCTACTCGTATGCGCCGTTGCTGACGAAGATGCTGATCGGCATGGTTCCGTCGGAGTCCCTCGCAACACCCGGGCTCGCCGCCGAGTCACCGTTGAACACTGCGCCCGTCGGTACGGGTCCGTACACACTCGTCGACCTCTCACCGGATCGAGCGGTCTTCGAGGCGAACGAGAACTACTGGGACGGCGCGCCGGAGATCAAGAAGCTGACTCTTCTCTACGTTCCCGATGACAACACCCGCGCCCAACGAATGGTGTCCGGTGAGATCGACGGAACCAATCTCCCTCCACTGCTTGCCAATACGTTCTCGAGCAAAGACAACATGTCCGTGACAGCCCATCAGTCGGCAGACTGGCGCGGCCTCTCACTCCCCACGAACAATCCCGTCGCGGGCGACAAAGCCGTGCGTATGGCGCTCAACCTCGCCGCCAATCGCCAGTCGATGATCGACAACGTCCTGGGCGGACACGGCAGAGTTGCCGCCACTCCGATCCCCGAGGTCTACGGCGACTCGTACAACCCGAACGCGACCTTCGCCTACGACCCGGCCGAGGCCGAGCGAATTCTGACCGAGGCCGGCTGGATCGAAGGTGCCGACGGAATCCGTTCGAAAGACGGCCGGCGCGCGCAGTTCACGATCATGTACAACTCCGTCGACACCGTCCGACGTGATCTCGCTCAGGCATTCGCCTCCGACGCTCTCGCCGTCGGCATCGAGGTGGATCTCGAAGCGCTCTCCTGGGACCGCATAGACCCTCGCATCAACCAGGATTCAACACTTCTCGGCGGCGGCGACGAACCTTTCGACCCTGACACACAGGCGTACGACGCGCTGAACTCGAAGTACATCGCACCTGGGGTCGGCAGCATCTACGACAACGCCAGCGACTACTCCAATCCAGCAGTCGACGCAGGCTTGGAAGTAGGACGCCGCAGCCTCGATCCGGCAACGCGTGACGCCGCGTATCGCGACGTTCAGCAGGCGTACGTCGAAGATCCTGGATTTGTCATCCTCGTCTTCCTCGACCATACGTACGTATCGAAGGATTCCGACTGGCAGATGTCCGGACCGGTACTCGAGCCACACTCACACGGTGTGACCTGGGGCCCGTGGTGGTCACTGCAGACGTGGGCCCGAGGGCAATGACAGCGGTCGACGTTCGGGCAGACGCGCCGGCGTCGCGGGGCCACCGTGACAACTCCCGCCGAAAGGCCATCCTCACGATGGTCGGTCGGCGGGTGTTGTTCATCGTGCCCGTGATCGCCGTGGTGTCCGCGGGACTCTTTGCCGCCGCGGCAATTTCACCGTTCGATCCACTGGTCGGCTATCTCGGCACGCGATACATGACGACCAGCGACGCGGACAAAGCGTTGATCGCCGATCAGATGGGTTTCGACAACCCCTGGTACAGCACGTACTGGAATTGGCTCCAGGGTGTGTTCACCGGCGATCTCGGGATCTCCAGATCGTTCAATCAGCCTGTTTCCCAAGTTATCTCCGAGCGTCTGCCGTGGACCCTGCTGCTGGTCGGTATCTCACTCCTCATCGCGATTCTCGCCTCGCTGACACTCGGTGTTCTCGCCGGAATCCGTAGTGGAGGATTCCTGGACAAGATCGTGTCCGGGCTGAGCGTCGTCGTTCAGGGACTTCCGCCGTTTGTCTTGTCGCTGGGGGCCATCGCGCTCTTCGCTTTGACTCTTGGCTGGCTCCCGGTCGCCGGACTGACCGACGGGGGTGCCGATCCCACACCGGGACAGGTCGTCCGACACTTGGTCCTACCGGTGACGGTGCTCGCCATTTCGCAGATGCCGTGGCTCCTCCTCGCCGTCCGAGAATCCGTCGTGGGTTCGAAAGGCGAAGGGTTTGTGGCGGGCGCAGTAGCGCGCGGAATCCCGACGCCGACCATTACGAAGCGCCACATACTGCCGACGTCACTGGCACCTTTCGTGAACATCGTCGGCGTGCGATTGCCCGAACTGATAGTCGGGGCGGTGCTGGTGGAAGAGGTCTTCAGTTGGCCGGGGATCGCCGGCGCCATCGTTTCCTCTGCCCGCGACCTCGACATGGCCCTACTCGCATTCCTCACCGTTGGTACGACATTGACGGTCATGCTCGGTTCACTACTTGCCGACGTCCTGGTTGCAGTACTCGACCCGAGAGTGAGTACCGATGGCTGAGCGACGCTTCAAGTTCGCCCTCGGCGTGCTGATCCTCGTTGCGCTGTACGCGGCGCTGGTCCCATGGTTGGCCGACGTCGACGACCGAGTCACCGACTTCTCGGCGGCCCGCCTGGCTCCATCCTTCGATCACCCGTTCGGAACGGACTCTGCGGGACGAGATCTGTTCGTGCGCATAGCTGCAGGCATTCGAACCTCACTACTCATCGCACTCGCCTGCGCGCTGCTCGCCACGGTGATCGGCGTCGCCGTCGGTACCACGGCTGGGCTGGTCGGCGGCTGGGTGGACAGGTTCGTCATGCGCGGCACCGACGCCGTCAACGCACTCCCTCACCTGTTGCTCGGCATCGTCATCGTCGCGATGTTCCGCGGAAGCATTGCCGCCATCGTGCTTTCGATCGCACTGACCCACTGGACCCAAGTGGCCCGGATCATCCGCTCCGAAATCTTGAGTCTGCGCGAACGACCGTACATCGACGCCGCCATTCTGGCGGGGGCAAGTCGACGTCACGTGATCATGCGCCACCTGGTGCCGGCGACGGCGCCGCAGGCCTTGATCGCGGTCGTTCTCCTCTTACCCCACGCCGTGTGGCACGAATCGACGTTGTCCTTCCTGGGTTTCGGCCTTCCCCCGCACAAGCCCAGTCTAGGAACGCTTCTCGAAGAGGCTCGCAGTTCTCTGCTCCTCGGCGGTTGGTGGACGCTGGTATTCCCCGCCGCAGTCCTCGTGATCGCCACCGTCGCAGTTGCAGTCGCCGGTTCGGCCCTGCGGTCGATGCTCACTCCCCCACGACCTTCGGAGTTGCGACTGTGAACCACGGCCTACGCATCGAATCCCTCACCGTCAGGATCCCTCTACCCGGAGGATCCGTAGTCCACGCTGCGAGCGACATAGACCTCTCGGTCCCGGCCGGCACGGTGACCGCACTCGTCGGCGAATCCGGGTGCGGCAAGTCGATCGTCGCCACATCGGTCATGAACATGTTGCCGCCGACAGCTTCTCGAACTGGAACGGTCACCGTTGGCACCCCCGATCAGGAGATCGATGTCTTCTCCGGCACCGCGTTCCGGGGGCGACATGCTGCGCTCGTTCCGCAATCTGCCGCAACACATCTCACCCCCGTTCGAACTGCGAGATCGCAACTGCAAGAAACCATCGACGCGCTCGGCAGCGATCACACCTGCGACGCCTTGGCACTTCGCGTCGGACTCGAGCCCTCGACTCTGGACTGCTACCCGCACGAACTGTCGGGTGGCATGGCGCAACGCGTCGCCATTGCCGGTGCGTTGGCCGGGAATCCATCGGTGATCGTGGCTGACGAACCCACCGCCAACCTCGACCGCGAACTCACCGACCACGTCATGAGCCTACTTCGCGAGTGCGCGGACGCCGGGGCGGCAGTCCTGCTCATCACCCACGACCTGACATCCCTTACCCGCAGCGGCGTCGCGGATCGACTTGCCGTCATGTACGCATCACGCATCATGGAAACCGGTCCGGCTACTCTGGTGTTCCAGGATCCACTCCACGACTACACCCGAGACCTACTCGGCGCCTTACCTTCCCGCGGTTTGAATCCGATCCCCGGCTCGCCACCGCAACTGACCGATCTCCCCGACGAGTGCGTCTATCACCTACGACGCCCGGAGTCGAAACAGTCCGGTGGACCGACCGAGTTGATAACCCTCGGCGAACGCACGTACCGAACATTGCAGAAGGTGGGCTGACATGAGTCTGCAGGCATTGGGAATCACCAGTGGGTACCACCGAAACCGACCGGTGCTCGAAGACATTTCCCTCGAGATTCCGTCGGGAAAGTTGATCGGCCTGACCGGGCCGTCGGGAACCGGAAAGTCCACACTTGCAAGAATTCTCGCCTCACTGGATGCGCCATGGTCAGGCGAGGTGCGGATCGACGGATCACCTGTCGTGGGTACCAAATTCTCGGTGCCTGCGGCGTTGCGCGGCACGGTATCCATGCTGTTTCAGTCACCTCGTGCATCGACCGACCCTCGGCAGACGCTGGCCTCGATCATCGGGCAACCCGGTGATATTGCCGGCAGGACAATCGATGTGGTCACGCTGGCCGCAGAAGTGGGCCTCACCCCCGATCTCTTGTCCCGCAGACCACACCAGGTCAGCGACGGCCAACTGCAGCGCGCCTGCCTCGCGAGATCGCTGGCACAACAGCCGAAATACCTCATCTGCGACGAGGCGACGGCAATGCTCGACGCCGCCACGACGGCCACGCTCATGCGGTTGATCGAGAGTCGCTCTGCTGAAACCGATGTCGGCGTACTACTCATCAGCCATGATCGCGAATTACTCGACGCCTGCTGCGACACGGTCCACGACCTCGACGGCATTCGCGCTTAGCGGTGGCCCGAGCAGGGCGTGTGGGCTCGGCTACTGGAGAACACTTTCCCTCGCGTAGCAGTCGGGAATCTGGACTGTTTCGTTGCCGACCGCACCAAAGTGGCGCTTACTGATCACACGGCATCGTGAACGACACTGGTTTGCCGGTGGCGCGCGCATACGCGACCTCTCGGCGCGTGGACTCGCCGATGTATCCGGCTGGGTTGACGACCAGAACCCGATCAGCCAGGTCGATCTTGCGCAAGTGGAGCGCGTCGAGCAGTGCCTTCTGCTCGACAGAGATCACCTCGCCTGCTTCACCCGGCGCGACGACGATGACGCCTGCGAACGTCAGGTCGCGGTTCACCTCCCGCATCTCTTCAGCGAATCGGGCAGAGCCGCAAATACAGACAATCTCAGGTCGATCAGGCACGGTTCAGTCTCTCATCGACTCGAGAGCCCGCGGTAACAACAGTCCCATCTGGCACCTCGAGCAATACACCCCAGCCCCAACGAAATTGACCCTTGACTCGAACTGGTGTTCGAGTATGCTTCAGGGAGGGGATCGGGGGATTCAATGAGTGTCTTGTCGTCGGACGTTGTTTCGGGTTCTGCGGTGGGGTTACGCGGACGGTTGTGGCAGTTGACTGCTGCCGAGTTACGTAAGGCTGCTATCGAGGCAAGTGCAGAGATTCTGCGCTTGGAAGCCGTTCGGGTAGCGGTAGTCGACGAACTCTCGATGCGCCCGGACGATCAGGTGATTGCGTCCCGTGGAGTCGGTTCCTGGTTGGCGGCCAACACGATGCTGCAGGTTCGGGACGGAAAGAAGATCGCCGCCCTGGGCGCCGCGCTGCGGCCGTTTCCCGCGGTGGCAGCGCAATTCGATTGCGGGGATTGCTCGGTCGATCATGCCGTGTTGATCGTGGCGTTCTGTGAATCCCCACCGAAGGGGATGCCGGAGGAGGCGCTACCGAAGTGCATCGATTTGTTGTTGGCTGCTGCGTCGGGTGTGGAGGCGACAACGACGAAGGTGCGGAACGTGATCGCGACTTTGGAGCGGTTGTTCGAGTCCGATGAGATTCCACCTGCCGAAGACATCGACCGGAACGAGCTCCGGATCGCCTCGACACTCAATGGCCGGGTGGTGGTGCGTGGGGATTTCGACGCCCTCACCGGCGAAATGCTGTTATCGGCGTTGTCGAATCTGACGATGCCCACCCCAGCACCGGACGGAACTCCCGACGCTCGGTCGGCGGCGAAGCGGACGGCGGACGGGTTCACCGAACTGATCCGCCGGTATCTGGACTGCGCCAAGACCGGAACCGATGGTGGTCAGCGACCGCATGTGAACGTGCACATCAACGCGCGCGATCTCGCTGAGCACCGGGACTGCGCCGCTGCGCCTTCTGATGGCGGAGAGTCCCCGTCTGATCTTGATGTGGGGCACATGCCGTGGCTCGGGCCTCTGTCGGTGTCGCAGACGCGGTTGTTGGGGTGCGACTGTTTCCTCTCGACGGTGTTGCTCGACGCTCACGGCGCGCCGTTGGATGCGAGACCCGGAAAACGATTGGTCAACGCCGAACAGAGAGTGGCGTTGATCGCCCGAGACAAGGGCTGCGCCTTCCCCGGCTGCACATGCGTACCAGCCTGGACCGACGCACACCACATCCGGCACTGGGCGAACGGTGGTCCGACGGTGATGAACAACCTTGTCCTACTCTGCCGCTCGCACCACCGCTTGATGCACCGCAAAACGGGGTTCGTCGGAAAATGGGAAATCCGGATCGGCGTCGACAACAAACCGTGGTTCATCCCGCCACCCTCGATCGACCCCGGGCAGCACCCGAGGCCGGCGAACACCACCTTCAAAACCTGAGAACAGCTTCTCGGGCACAACAGAACACGGCCAGGTCCGCATCGGAAGTGCTCCTCCGATGCGGACCTGGCATGCGCTCTTGCTGGTCAGCCCCCAACCGTCAAGTCGTAGAGGGTAACTCCGTCCACTGTTGTGGCGGTGAAGTTTTCGGTCACCCACGTCGAGATAGCGGTAGCGGTGCCCTCGGCGTTCATACCGCCACCCATCCCGCCGCCGGCGATGAAGAAGTGAATCTTGCCCTCTGCCACGTACTGCTGGAACTGCGCGAGCGTCGGCGACGGATCGCTGCCGTTGAACCCTCCGATAGCCATGACCGGTGATTGCGTCGCAAGCTGATAACCCGAGGCGCTGTTGGACCCGATTGCCGCGGCTACCCACGTGAACTGGTCGGAGTTCTCTTCAAGTGTGGACACAACAGCGGCTCCCGGCGTGCTGCCCTGAAGTAGACCACCAGCGCCTCCTCCCATTGCGCCTCGCGTTCCGTCAGTGGTCGATGTGGTGGTACCTGGAGGTGTTGCACCACCGGGTATCTGGCCCATTCCTGCAGGTGGCGTTCCGTCCGTCCGACGGTAACCGCCATCAGTCGTGCCACCGAATCCACCGAAGCCTCCGCGGCCACCGCCGGGCCCGCCCATTCCACCTTCGACGCTCGGTCCGGCCGAAACTATGGAACCGGTATGCGGAGTGTTGATCGTGTCGATCGCGTATGCAGTCGGACCTGCTAGACCGGCGAAGATCGCTGCGAGAATCACTGCCACAGCCAATCGACCTCGCGTCACTGCCGGAATCAGCACTGCCACGGCAGCGACAACGCCGACCACCAGAATGGCCCACCGGAGCCACGGTACGAATGAAGGCGAGCGTCCGAGCAGTACCCACGCCATCGCGACGGTTGCGGCCAATGACACCGCCAGAATGATGCGAACCCAGAGGACGCCACGGTGACGCCACGCCACTACGGATCCTGAACCGATCAGTGCGGCGATCGCCGGCGCCAGCGCAACGGTGTAGTAGGCGTGGAAGATTCCCGCCATGAAACTGAAGGTCAGTCCGGTCACCAACAGCCACAGGCCCCAGACGATGAACGAGGCGCGCTGTGTGTCGACGCGCGGAGCCCTGCCTCGCAGCACGATTCCAGCCACCAGAAGTATCAGTGCGGCAGGAATCAACCAGGCAATCTGCCCGCCCTGGGCAGATTCGAACAGTCGGGTAATGCCGGTACTCCCCCACATACCGCCGCCGGCTCCACCACCTGGTGCCATACCGCCTGCTGTCATGCCACCTGCTGCCTCTCCCATTCCCGGGAAACCTCCCGCAGCAGCGCCGGCCGCAGCATCACCAGCACCGCGCATTCCGCCGCCGCCGACGCTTCCGGTCTCGTTGCCGCTCAAGCGTCCGAGCCCGTTGTAACCGAGCGTCAGCTCGAGAATCGAATTGTTCTGCGAACCACCGATCCAAGGACGTGAGTCGGCCGGCCACAGTTCGACGATTGCCAACCACCATCCGGCGGAGACGATCAACCCGCCCAGTGCAGCAAACAGTTGAAGGACCCGCTTACCCAGTTTCGGCGGTCCGGCGATCAGATAGGTGAGTGCCAGTGGCGGAACCACCAACATGACCTGCAATTGCTTTGTCAGGAAACCGAATCCGCAAAAGACGCCGACCAACACGAGCCAACGGGTGCGGCCGTCCTGCACGGCGCGCATCATCGCCCATACTGCTGCGATCATCAGGAGCACCAGCAAGGCATCCGGGTTGTTGAACCGGAACATCAACGCCGCTACGGGAGTAAGCGCCAGCACCAAACCGGCGAGGAGTCCGCCGGCAGCCCCGAAGTACCGCCGCACCGTTCCCCACAACAGTGCTACCGATCCGACACCGAGCAGTGCCTGCGGCACCAACATCGCCCAGGAGTTGAGTCCGAAGATGCGAACCGACAGCGACATCAACCACAGGGACATGGGCGGCTTGTCGACGGTGATCGAGTTTGCAGCGTCCGAGGAGCCGAAGAAGAAGGCTTTCCACGACACCGAACCTGCCTGTACCGCAGCGGCATAGAACGAGTTGGCCCATCCGGATGCACCCAAGCCCCAGATGTAGGCGACTCCGGTCCCCACCAACAGCACTCCGAGCGCCCACGGTTCCCAGCGCACCCGACGCTGCGGTTCCGGCGCCGGCACCGACGCGGCGAGTCTCTCTGCAGTGGCGGTCATCGATTGGCTCCTACGGGTTGTGCGGTGCGAAACACCCAGCGCAGTGCGATGAATCGACTCACTGTGGCAACAAGATTGGCAATGACAAGTACTGCAAGCTCGACGTGTTTGGACGCATCGGGTGCCACAACGTCGAGCACGAACAACGATCCGCTGGTGAGCAGCAAGCCGAACCCGAATACGAGCAGGCCCTGCATTTGGTGACGGGCGGATCCTTCCGACCCCCGGATCCCGAAGGTGAAGGCGCGATTGGCGGCGGTGTTGAACACCGCGGTCACCAGCAATGCGACGGCATTGGCCCACTGCGCACCCATAATCGAGTGCAGTGCGAGATAGAGCAGCGCGTACGCAAGCGTAGAAATGACTCCCACCACGGCAAAGCGTGAGAGCTGCCCGACCATGCCTCGCGGAACACCCGGAACCAACGGTTCACGTCCGAAACTCGCCCTGAGCTCGGCCAGTGGGAGTGAGCCGGTCGAGAGTGCTCGCCCGACGCGCACCACACCTTTGAGGTCGGCGACTGCCGTGGCGACGATGTCTACCCGACTGTCCGGATCGTCCACCCAGTCGACGGGGACCTCGTGAATTCGCATCCCGGCCCGCTCGGCCAGCACCAACAATTCGGTGTCGAAGAACCATCCGGTGTCCTCCACCAGCGGAAGTAGTTGTCGCGCAACGTCGACGCGCATGGCTTTGAAACCACACTGAGCGTCGGAGAAGCGAGCATGCAGTGCGCTTCGGAGAATGAGGTTGTAACTACGCGAGATGAACTCACGCTTGGGGCCACGGACCACGCGGGACGAACGTGCCAACCGAGAACCGATGGCGATGTCCGAGTGCCCCGAGAGCAGCGGAGCAATCAACGGCATCAGGGCGTTGAGATCAGTCGAGAGGTCGACGTCCATGTACGCGACCACGTCCGCGTCGGAATCGCTCCACACCTGCCGCAGTGCTCGGCCGCGGCCCTTGGCATCCAGGTGCACGACCCGGACGTCGTCGAATTCTTCGGCGAGGGAACGAGCGAGCGCCAACGTACCGTCGACACTGGCGTTGTCCGCGATGGTAATTCGGGCAGAAAATGGCACCTGCGTGCGTAAATGATGGCGCAAGCGGCGCACGCACGTCTCGAGGCCCGCCTCTTCGTTGTATACCGGGACGACCACGTCCAGCACTACAGTCGTCGCGGAGAGCTCCCCTGCGTCCGTGCTGCCCGCGGTCTGCATGGCTTCTGTCGTCATGCGTCCTAGATTTGTCGGGCCGGCTCCGACGAACCTGCATCCAGCCTGGGAGTTTCCTGGCAACCGGACGCGGGCTAATCTCGGGGTATGCCTTCAGTCTTCAGCGCCATCATCAACGGGGATCTACCAGGACGTTTCGTGTGGGAGGACGACGACGTTGTCGCGTTCCTGACCATCGCACCGGTAACGCAAGGTCACGTACTTGTCGTACCGCGCGCCGAGGTCGATCAGTGGCAGGACGTAGATCCTGAACTCTTCGCCAAGGTCACCGCGGTTGCCCGCACCCTGGGTCAGGCTGTGAGGAAGGCGTTCGACGCGCCTCGGGCCGGTCTCCTCATCGCAGGTCTGGAAGTTCCGCATCTTCACGTTCACGTCTTCCCCGCATACGACATGGGGAACTTCGACATCAGTGGCGCCGACACTTCGCCGTCACCCGAATCTCTCGACGAGGCGCAGACCAAACTCAAGTCGGCACTACGCGACCTCGGCTCCGAGGCAACTGTCTCGACTCGTTGATCGCGTACCTTCGACCGAATTTCGCTGGCCGATAACTGGACTCCCCGCCGCAGCCTCCGATGGAGGTTGCGGCGGTCGCATTTGTCCCTCCTACCGACCGTGACCTGCGATTGCACACCGAACAGTCCGTTTCGCGCTGTCGCGCGAGCACGAGTTTCGCTGCTACCGTGGGGCGCTGGTCCGGGACCTAGGGCCCTAAAACTAGTTCACGTGTTAACAGTCGGAGGACAAGGGAGCAATGCAGGAACGTGCCAAGATCAGTCGGCGTCAGATTCTTCGTGGCGCTGCCGATCGGTTCGAAGTCACGGGGTACGGCAGCACGAGCATGAACGACATCGTGTCCGCGGCGCAGATGACCAAGGGCGCGGTCTATTTCCACTTCTCGTCCAAAGACGAATTGGCTCAAGCTGTCATCGAAGAACAGCACCAGATCTCGATCACCGCCTTCACCGCAGTTGCAGCCACGGGCGCACCGGCACTGGAACAGCTCGTCATGGTGTGCCACGAGATGGGCCGCCAGCTTGTCGCGGACCCGATTGTTCGTGCGGGAGTCCGGCTTACCCTCGAATTGGCATCTGCCGACGGTTCGCAAGGTCCGTACCTCGCGTGGATTCGCGAGCTTCGAAAACTGGCCGACGCTGCGAAGCGCGACGGCGATATCCGCGACGACGTGGAGCCGGAATCTGTTGGCCGCGTGGCGATCTCGGCATTCACCGGCGTCCAACTGGTTTCGAACGTACTCACCAGGCGAAGCGATCTGAACGACCGCATCGACGAGTTGTTCACTCTCCTGTTGGCAGGCATCGTCTCCGACAAGCGCCGCGGGGATCTCGACAGCCTTGTCCGCTGCCGGCTCGAAACGTACGCCTCCTGATCTGGAGAACACCCCGACGCCCGGACGATTCGGCGTAAGAGCACCGAACCGTGGGCCAACATTCGTCGATTCGTACAAGACCCTCCGGCACCGACTCACTATCGTCAGATCCACGAATAACCCAGATATACGGATACCGACGAAAGGGCTTCTCGAATGACCGACACCGCCACGTACGTTGAGAGCGCACAGCAGGAGATCGCTGCTGTACTGGCCGAAGCGAAGACAGATGCGTTCGTCCACGCGCGCGACATCGATTCCGGCGAAGAGTTCGGCTACGGCGCTGACGAAGGTGTCATCCTCGCCTCCGTGTTCAAGATTCCTGTCGTACTCCAGTACGCACGTGAAGTAGCGGCAGGCACCCTTGATCCGACCGAGCACGCCACGGTGACCGCCGAGTTCCGCTCGGGCGGCATCGGTATCGGCGGTTGCGCCGACGATGTCACCGCCAGCTGGCGAGATCTCGCTCTGCTCATGATGAGCTTCAGCGACAACGCCGCCACTGATTTCTTGTACGAGCGTCTCGGACTCGACAACATCGTCGCAACGCTGCGCGGGCTCGGTTTGGAGAAGACCAACCTGGTACGTGACTGCCGCGGTCTCTTCAAAACAGTCTACGAAGACCTCGGAGTCGACAAGGAAACCTTGCTGGAATACCCCCCGATCGAAATTCTCCGGACGATTTCCATCATGGATCCGGCCCGCTCCAACTCCAGCACTCCTCGTGAGATCACAATGTTGCTGGCTGCAATCTGGCGGGACGAAGCCGGCCCCGCTTCGGCCTGCGAAGAGGTCCGAACCATCATGAGCAAGCAGGTCTGGCCGCACCGCCTTTCGTCCGGTTTCCCCGACGAGGTCACTGTCGCCGCCAAGACCGGAACATTGGGGCTGGTACGAAACGAAGCCGGCGTCGTGGCGTACCCGGACGGCAAGCGTTACGCCGTCGGTGTCTTCACCAAGTCCCATGAGCTCACCCATCGCGCCCCGAAGATCGACGCTTCCATCGGAACCGTCGGCCGCATCGCTGTCGAAGCTCTCCGCAACAACAGCTGATCTGAACCCGCCGACGAAAATGCGGGTCGCGCCGAGAAGCCGG
>NZ_JBHTSW010000016.1:0-117191 GCF_042794945.1 Rhodococcus sp. NPDC056506
ACAAGCTGATCGGTCTGAAGGAAAATGTCATCATCGGCAAGCTGATCCCTGCCGGTACCGGTATCAACCGTTACCGCAACATCCAGGTTCAGCCCGCCGAAGAGGCACGCGCCGCTGCTTACGCAGTGCCGTCGTACGACGACCAGTACTACAGCCCGGACGGCTTCGGCCAGAACACCGGTGCTGCAGTTCCGCTGGACGACTACGGCTTCAGCAACGACTACTGCTAAGCGCTAGTTCGTAGAAAATCCCCCACCTCGAAAGAGGTGGGGGGATTTTTCATGTCGGGAGTGGGACGTTTTCAGGAGTTGCTGCCGCTGAGGTCCGGGATGACGATCTCCTGGACGGCCCACTTGTTGCCGTCGGGGTCGGCGAAGTAGATGAATCTGCCCCAAGCCTGGTCGTCGATCGGGCTGATGTCGATGCCGCGGCTCTTGAACTCGTGCTCGGCCTCTTCGATGTCTTTGACCACTACCTGCATGCCGACGACGGAACCGGGCTCGGCGTCGGTGATTCCCTTGCCGATACAGATCGAGCAGGCAGAACCGGGTGGGGTCAACTGGACGAACCGCAGGTCCTCGCTGACCGTGTGATCGTGGTCGGCATTGAAGCCGAGACGGACGTAGAAGTCCTTGGCGCGGTCGATGTCGGTGACGGGAATGGCGACCAGTTCGAGCTTGATGTCCATGACGTGCCCTTCATGTGATGGTGAATTCCGGCGACAGGTCCAGTGTTGCGAGTATTGCGGTCAGAAACGGTCCTCGTTCGGCACCCGGATGAAACTTTCCGAATTCCTTGTTGCTCCGAGAGTGCTTCTCTCACTTCTCGACCGATCCCGAACCAGGAGCGGATACCCCGACTCCGCAGCTCTGACGCATTCGCTCGAACGCGCCACCGACGCCGACGCTCTCGGCTACCACCGGTTCTGGGTCGCCGAGCATCACGCGGTGCCGGGGATCGGGAGCGGATCGCCGGCAGTACTGCTCGCCGCGATCGGCGCACATACGCGAGATATCAGGCTCGGGAGCGGTGGGGTCATGCTGCCGAATCACCAACCACTGATCGTCGCCGAGCAGTTCCTGATGTTGGAAGCGCTGTATCCCGGGCGAATCGATCTCGGTCTCGGCCGATCGCTGGGATTCACGGAGCCTGTTCGTCAGGCACTACGACGCAGCAAGGATGCTCCGGACACGTTTGTGTCGGACCTGGACGAGGTGAGGCGCTACCTGGACGGCTCCGCCGCAGTGACGGCACGGCCGGCGTCGCAGACCGGGGTGCCGATCTTCGTGCTGGCGACGCGCACAGGTCTGAAAGTGGCAGCGCAGCTGGGGCTTCCGGTGGTCGTGAGTGGGCCGATACTGGGAATCGGTAGCACCGATCGGGTGGATGCGTTGGATGAGTACCGCCGAGCTTTCCAGCCCACCGACACGCACCCCGAACCCTATGTGGTGGTTTCCCTCGAGGTGGCGGTTGCCGATACCACCGAGGCGGCCCGTGAGTTGCTGATCCCGGAGGCGTACGCGCTCGCAGAATCGTCACGGACAGGGGAGTTTCCGCCGCTCGCGTCGCCGGACGAGATCAGGCGCGCCCCGCGCAGTGACCGAAACGCCAGGCGCATCGAGTCGTTCACGGCGTCGGCGCTGCACGGGACGCCGGTCGAGGTGAAGCAGCAGCTTCACGATCTGGCCGAGCGAACCGGTGCTGACGAATTGCTCGCGTCCACGTCGACGTACGACCGTGACGCGCTTGCACTTTCGGACCGACTGCTGCGTGAGGTGATCTAGCGGTGTGGTCGATCTAGCGGGGTACGTGAAACTCGAGCAGCGTCGCGACGGAGTCGTCGAGTTCGGTCCACGGCCCCGGTACCGAGAGGACCGCGATCGCCGAAGTCGGGAACTTGTCCCGGATACGTTGGGCCGCTTCGGAGTTTTCGTTCGACGCCAGATCGAGTGCAGTCCACGGGATCCCGGGTTCGTGTCCGACGATCAGGAGTGTTTTGACGTGGTCCGACGTGGTGCGCGCAGCTGCGATCACGTCGGCGGGTGAGCCGCCGTAGATGGACTTCTCGAATCCGGCGGGCGCCTCGATACCCGTCGAGGCAAGGGTTTCGACGGTCCGCCGGGAGGTGGAGCACAGAACGGCGTCGACGGGCGGGACGTTCTCGCGGATCCATTCGCCGCCGATGCGGGCCTCGCGCAGGCCCCGTTCGGCGAGTGGACGCTCGTGATCTCGGATGCCCTCGGGGTAGCTGGACTTGCCGTGTCGCATGAGGACGAGGGTGCGGTGGTCGGCCATGCGTTCACGGTATCCGCTTTATGCCCGTCAGTCCGGTTACTCTGGATGGTCAGGACCTTGAAGGAGGTTTTCGATGGCCGGTAAGAAGCTTGATCGAACTAATGCCCGAACCGCACTCGAGGTGGTACGCGAAAGCCCCACCATCGCGTTCATCACCGTTGCCCCGGCAGTGGTGGTCTTCGGTGTGGTGTGGTGGCTCTTCGGTTTCTGGGCCGCGATTCTTCTCGCGTTGGTTTTCGGTGTCGCGGCAGTCGCGACCCAGAAACTGCGTTAGAGGGCGCTCACCTGCGCAACTGCGCGGAGCGCTTCGCCCACCAGGAACCAGACCGTGACGGTCTTGTCGTCGACGCGACTGCGCAGGACGACGTCGTCGCTGGAGACGATGGGGGCGAGGTACTCGATCAGCGCTCGATGCGGAACGGTACGCAGTTCTGTGCGAGCGCTGAGGACCTCTTCGACCGCTTGCCAGTAGACGGCGTTGTTGACGTGGTCGAACGGGTCGATGTCGGTGGCGCGCAGAGCGAACGGCGTGTCGAGAACACCGGCGTCGTCCACCTCCGGTGCGTTCTCGGCGAGGACACGCTTCCACTTCAGGCGATGCTCGTCGGTGGATTCTTCCAACGGCCGCATGAAGTCGTCACTCATCCGGGTGGGCATGCCCGACTCGGCGCTGATGTTGATCCAGAAGCCTTCGGTTTCCATCAGCGCGCCGTTGCTGCCGTCGAAGCGCACGCGCATGTTCGCCCATCTCGTGGAGAAGCCGGAGCACCAGCGAGTCATGGTCAACTCTTCCGGCCAGATTGCCGGCCGGACGACGTCGACGACGGTGCGACGCACTATCCAGAGCGGGTGTGTGTCGATGGCCCCGGCGGCCTCGATGTTGTCGTTGCCGATGTCCTGCAGGTAGCGGGCGACGGCGTCGAGCCTGACCTGTTTGGCGACGTCGATGTCGCCGGTGCGTACCGGGCGGGACTTGACGAAGATCGGTCCTCTGTCTGGCTGCTGCGCGAGCGTGAGATCTGGGTTCACGTGAGATTCCTGTTCGCTGGAGTGAGCCGATTCTGTCAGGCTTTTCAGCGAGTGGCGATTATCTGCTTTCCGCAGCCGGAGCCGTCGACCATCCGTGCCACAGCGACGGCGGTGTCGGTGAGGGTATGAACCGAGTCGATCACCGGGGTGATGACACCTGTGTCGATCATTGCCGTCAGCACCTCCAGATCCTCGGCGTTCTCCGAAGCCATCAAAGACCCGAGCTTCTGAGATACGAACGGAGACAAGCACAGTGCGCGGATTTGACGATCGATTCCGCCGAGCCACCGTCCACCGTTCTCGCCGCCGACGATGACGAGAGTTCCGGTGCGTGTGAGTGCTCGTCGTAGGTCTCGCAGTCGGCGGTTGCCGCCGGTGTCGATGATGACGTCGTACCGATGCGATCCGTAGGTGGCGTCGTCGATGCGGTAGTCGAGAACCTCGTCTGCTCCGAGAGCGCGGACGGTATCGATTTTCGATGCGCTGCATACGCCGGTGACGTGCGCCCCGAGGGCTTTGGCGACTTGGACCGCATAGATTCCGACGCCACCGGATGCACCGAGGACGAGGACGGATTGCTCCGCCTCCACGTGACCGTGATCGCGCACCGCTTGCAGTGCCGTCAGGGCGGAGACCGGTACTGCTGCCGCTTGCGCGAACGACAACCGGGCAGGTTTTGCGGCAATCTTCGATTCGAGCGCGCACGCATATTCCGCGAAAGCACCGACCGCGATCCCGTACACCTCCTGGCCGACTGCCACGCGGGTAACCGAACTGCCGATGGCTTCGACGCGACCGCAGACGTCCAGTCCGCGAACCCGGTTCTTGGGTGCGCGCAGTCCAAATCCCGCGAGGCGCAACGGATATGGCAACCCGGCCATGAGGTGCCAGGCCCCTCTGTCGACAGACGCAGCCTCGACGCGTATCAGCACTTCGTTGTCGGCGACGGTGGGGCGCGGAATGCGATCGAGGTAGAGGACATCGGCTTCGCCGTAGCGATCCTGCACGACGGCGGTCATCAGTTCCTGTGCCATGCGAGTCTCCGTTCGTCGAGTACTTACACCGTAAGTATGACACTTACGGTGTAAGTTCTGTCAATGTGGAGAAGCGCGCGAGATTGACCCGGGACGACGTCGTAGGCGGTGCCGTCGCACTGGCCGATTCCGTGGGGATCGACTCGATGACGATGCGCAAACTGGGGACGCAACTGGGCGTCGAGGCGATGTCTCTGTACAACCACGTGTCGGACAAGGGTGACCTGCTCGACGGAATGGTCGACGCGGTTTTTGCGGAGATCGACCTGCCGACGCCAGGACGCCCATGGCGAACGGAACTTCACGCGCGAGCGGTTTCCACTCGTGCAGTATTGGGGAGGCACCCTTGGGCAACTCCGTTGATGGAGTCTCGAACGACGCCTGGTCCCGCGACCCTGCGCCACCACGATGCCGTCATCGGAACGCTACGCGCCGCCGACTTTCCCGTCGCCCTTGCTGCGCATGCCTTTTCGATCATGGATGCGTACATCTACGGCTTCGTGCTGCAAGAAGTGAGCTTGCCGTTCGAAACAGCGCAGGAAACGACGGAACTGGCGAAGGCGATCATGGGCTCGTTCGAGAGCGGTCAGTATCCGCACCTGGCCGAGTTGACCACCGAGCACGTCCTTGCTCCGGGATACAGCTACGCCGCCGAATTCGCTTTCGGTCTCGATCTGATTCTCGACGGACTCGAACGTCTGCACATCGGGAGCGAACGATGATCTGACGTGAGTACCGGGTTAAAGTCGAGAAAACCGGGTTACCGGTCCAGACTTCAGATGTCCCGAAGAGGAGCTTTCTGTGCGCGCCATGGTGGTTACGGAACTGTCCGGTCCCGAAGGAATTGTCGCGCAGGAGGTTCCCGAGCCCGCAGCCGAAGGTCTTGTTCTCATCGATGTGAAGGCAAGTGGCGTCTGCTTTCCGGACCTACTGATCACCTACGGCAAGTATCAGATCCGCCCGGAACCGCCGTTCATTCCCGGCGCGGAGATCTCGGGCGTCGTGGTCTCCGCGCCGGAAGGGTCGGGTTTCGCTCCGGGCGATCGTGTTCTCGCGGCCGCGTATCTGGGTGGGTATGCAGAGCAGATTGCCGTCAACCCGGCGCAGGTACTCCGAATTCCGGACGGACTCGCCTTCGACGAGGCGGCCTCGCTGATCATCAACTATCAGACGATGGAGTTCGCGCTCGCTCGTCGCGCGAAGATCGTCGCGGGGGAGACTGTCGTCGTGCTCGGCGCTGCAGGCGGAGTCGGAACGGCAACCATCCAGCTGGCCAAGGCGCACGGTGCCCGGGTGATCGCCGTGGTACGACGCGAGGGCGTCGATGACTTCTTGCGTGAGCTCGGTGCCGACGAGGTGGTCGCGCTGGCTCCGGGATGGGGAGAGCGGATTCGGGAACTGACCGACGGCGTCGGCGCTCAGATCGTGGTGGATCCGGTGGGCGGCGATGCGTTCGACGACGCGGTCCGGGTTCTGGCACCCGAAGGACGACTCGTGGTGATCGGATTCGCCGGCGGCGGTATTCCCGAGGTAAAGGTGAACCGGGTGCTGTTCCGGAACATCAGCATTGTCGGGGCGGCGTGGGGCGAATTCACACGCACCAATCCCGAAGCGGTAGCCGAGGTGCACGCATCGTTGGTCGAGCACGTCCGAAACGGCCTGCGACCCCTGGTCAAGGCACGGTATCCGCTCGCGGACGCTGCGGTTGCCCTCGCTGATCTCGAAAGCGGCAAAGTTCTCGGAAAGGCCATTTTGCTGCAGGAATGATGTCGGCAACGTGATGGTGCTCACCAAATAATAAGTTGCAACATGTTTTCATTTGGGCAATAGTTGCAACCGCACTACCATTTGCCAGGTGATCGCTTCCGATTCTGATGACCTGTTTGGAGCACTCGACGAGTTGTTCACTCGCCTGATGAGCGCCGGTGATTCGGAGTCGATCGATGCGTTGATCGAGCTGGATCTCTCGTTCTCTCAGGTGCGTGTGCTGTTCGTACTTGCGCAACGTGATGCGGCGATCCCGATCAACGAGGTTGCCGAGGAGCTTCGGCTCTCGGTGGCAGCTACGGGACGAAACATCGACCAGCTCGTGAACATGGGCCTGGTCGATCGCCGTGAAGACGAGCGGGACCGGCGCGTCAAGCGGGTTTCCTTGTCGGAGGCCGGTCGTAAGGTGACGACCAACCACATCGAGTGCAAGCGCGGCCAGCTTCGTGATTTCGCGTCGCGTGTTCCTGAGCCAGAGCGAATTCGTTTGTTCGAGGCTCTCAAGCCCATTCTCGCGGGTGACTATCTGCGAGCACTTACCCAGGAGACTTCGCGATGACATCGCCGAACGCGCCGGCTACGGCGCCTGACAAACTCGACGGGGCGGTCCTCAAGATTGCGTCCGTGGTGGTGCTCGGCGCCATCATGTCGATTCTCGACGTAACCGTGGTGAGCGTCGCGCTCACCACCTTTGCCGAGGACTTCCAGACCTCGTACGCCACCGTCGCATGGACGATGACGGCGTACACCCTTGCCTTGGCGACGGTCATCCCGGTCACGGGTTGGGCAGCAGATCGATTCGGTACCAAGCGCCTGTACATGACGGCCCTGGTGCTGTTCGTGCTCGGTTCGGTCGCCTGTGCGATGGCGTGGGACATCACCTCGCTCATCGGCTTCCGTGTGCTCCAGGGCCTCGGCGGCGGCATGTTGATGCCGCTCGGTATGACGATCATGACCCGGGCTGCCGGTCCGGACCGCGTCGGTCGCGTCATGGCAGTTCTCGGTATCCCGATGCTGCTCGGCCCCATCGGTGGTCCGATCCTCGGTGGTTGGCTGATCGAGGCCGCGAGCTGGCACTGGATCTTCCTCATCAACCTGCCGATCGGCATCATCGCGTTGGCAGCAGCATTCATCATTCTGCCGTCCGACAAGGCGAAGCCTTCGGAGTCCTTCGACTTCCTCGGCATGATTCTGCTGTCACCCGGCCTCGCGCTGTTCTTGTTCGGTGTGTCGTCCATCCCCGAGGTGGGAACCGTTGCGTCGGCTCGGGTTCTGGTGTCGGCCGGTATCGGTCTGGCGCTGATCATCGCCTTCGTGTTCCACGCGCTCAACAAGGATCACCCGCTGATCGACCTGCATCTGTTCAAGAACCGTCAGTTGACCACCGCCGTCATCACGACGTCGCTGTTCATCGTCGCCTTCATGGGCGCCGGACTGCTCTTCCCGAGTTACTTCATTCAGGTCGGCGGTCACACCACGCTCGCTGCCGGATTGTTGATGGCTCCGCAGGGCCTCGGTGCCATGGTCACGATGCCGATTGCCGGCCGGCTGGTCGACAAGATCGGCCCGGGCAAGATCGTCCTGACCGGCTTGCCGTTGATCCTCATCGGTCTGGGTGTCTTCACACAGGTCGCCTCGGATTCGCCGACGTGGTTGCTGATGGGCGCGCTGTTCGTCATGGGCCTCGGCATGGGTTGCACCATGATGCCGCTGATGACCGCAGCCATCGTGACGCTCTCCAACGAGCAGATCGCTCGCGGTTCCACCCTGATGAACATCGTTCAGCAGACCGCAGGTTCGATCGGTACCGCTGTGATGTCGGTGGTTCTCACCAACCAGCTCCTCGATCGTGGCCTCGATACGACAATGGTCGGAGCGGCGTCGCACATTCCGACCGAGCCGGGTAGCCCGCAAGAGTCTGCGGCCGATTCGATTCTCAGTGCAGCGTCGGACGCATTCGGCAACACCTTCCTCGTTGCCACCGTGTTGATCGTCCTGACCCTGATCCCGGCGTTCTTCCTGCCGCGGAGCAAGACCACCAGGCCGGTGGCCGAGGGCGAGACGGCAGCGCCGATCGTTATGCACTGACCGGTTTCCGGTACAAAGTTTGACCAGGTGAGGGCGGCACACATCATGTGTGTCGCCCTCACCTTTGCCGTGGAATACAGCTGGATGGTTGAATGTTTGATCAGTTACATGCAAACGCATGGATCTAGTTCGCGGAGGAGCAACCATGCAGTTCGGAATCTTCACGGTCGGCGACGTCACCACTGATCCCACGACCGGGGTCACGCCCACCGAGCACGATCGCATCAAGGCCATGACGACCATCGCCAAGCACGCCGAGGAAGTCGGTCTCGACGTCTTCGCGACCGGCGAGCATCACAACAAGCCGTTCGTTCCGTCGTCTCCGACGACGATGCTCGGATACATCGCTGCTCAGACCGAGAAGATCACGTTGTCCACGTCCACGACGCTGATCACCACCAACGACCCGGTGAAGATCGCCGAGGACTACGCGATGCTCCAGCACCTCGCCGAGGGACGCGTCGACCTGATGATGGGACGCGGAAACACCGCGCCGGTGTACCCGTGGTTCGGCAAGGACATTCGCGCCGGAATCCCGTTGGCGCTCGAGAACTATCAACTTCTTCGCAGGCTGTGGGACGAGGAGGTCGTGAACTGGCAAGGGGAGTACCGCACACCGCTGCAGGGATTCACGTCCACTCCGCGCCCGCTGGACGGCATCGCTCCGTTCGTGTGGCACGGGTCGATCCGCAGCCCCGAGATCGCGGAGATCGCGGCGTATCACGGTGACGGATTCTTCGCGAACAACATCTTCTGGCCGAAAGAGCACTACATCGAGCTGATCAATCTCTATCGCCAGCGTTACGAGCACTACGGCCACGGGTCCGCGGATCAGGCGATCGTCGGCCTCGGCGGTCAGGTCTTCATGCGCAAGAACAGTCAGGACGCGGTCAAGGAGTTCCGTCCGTATTTCGACAATGCCCCGGTGTACGGCCATGGACCTTCCCTCGAGGAGTTCACCGAGCAGACCCCGCTGACGGTCGGTTCCCCCGAACAGGTCATCGAGAAGACCTTGGCTTTTGCCGATTTCTTCGGTGACTATCAGCGCCAGCTGTTCTTGATGGATCACGCAGGACTGCCGCTCAAGACAGTGCTCGAGCAGCTCGATCTGCTCGGTGAGGAAGTTGTTCCGGTTCTGCGCCGTGAGTTCGCGGCCCGACGCCCCGCCCATGTGCCGGACAACCCGCCTACTCACGCGTCGATGAAGGCGGCTCGTGAGGCAAGCAGTGTCACTGCCTGACGCACAACAGCCAGAGGCTCCGGTCGGCACCACCGAGCTCGCCACCGACGCCTGGGAAGCCTTGTTTCGCGCCCAGGTGTCGGTGATGCGGCGGCTCTCTGCCGACGACGTCTGGGATCAGGTGTCAATGCGCGAGTACGACGTGCTGTTCACGCTCAGTCTCGCGCCGCGGAACTGTCTGCGCCTGCATGACCTGAATCGGGAGATTCTGTTGAGTCAACCGTCGCTCAGTCGCCTGGTGGAGCGGCTGGAGGGCGAAGGCTTGGTGTCCCGAAGCGTGGATCCACTCGACCGCCGCGGCACGATCGTGCAACTCACCGAAGCGGGTGCAGCGCTGCAGAAATCAGTGGGTCGCCGTCATGCGGCAAGTATTCGCCGCCATGTCGGACCGGCGTTGGACGCGGACGAACTTCGACTGTTGGCCGAACTGTGCACGCGTCTGCGTCTCGCGCAGGCATGACTAGAGGCAGGATGGACGATATGAGCAACCTCGAAGCGCAACCCGTCGAGCAGGAATGCGAAGGCCATCCGGTCGAGAGCGAGATTCAGATTCTCACCCCGCGCGACGTGCCGCTCGGCGGCCCGCGGGCAATGCGAGTACGACGCACCCTCCCACAACGCGAGCGTTCGTTGATCGGAGCGTGGTGTTTTGCCGATCACTACGGTCCGGATGACGTCGGCTCTGGTCCGGGCATGCATGTGCCGCCGCATCCGCACACTGGATTGCAAACGGTCAGTTGGCTGTTCACCGGAGAGATCGAGCACCGTGACAGCATCGGTTCCCATGCGATGGTGCGACCGGGTGAACTGAATTTGATGACGGCCGGGAGTGGGATCGCGCACTCCGAGGTGTCAACGCCGAACACCAAGGTTCTGCACGGGATGCAGTTGTGGGTGGCGCTTCCGGATGCGGCACGCGATACCGCACCCGCATTCGTTCACTACCGGCCCGAGCCGGTGACCACCGGCGGCGCCACGCTCAGTGTGTTCCTCGGTTCGCTCGCCGGTGACACATCTCCGGTGTCGACGTTCACCGAATTGTTGGGCGCCGAGGTGATTTTGGATCCTGGCGCCGAGATCGCCCTCGACGTCGATCGTTCACATGAGCACGGCGTAATCGTCGATCAAGGATCGGTAGTGCTACGCGGAACCACCGTCGGCTGGGCCGAGTTGGGTTATCAAGCACCGGGTTTCGGCAAACTGACATTGCGTAATCCGGGATCCGAACCGGCTCGACTGCTACTTCTCGGCGGTAAACCGTTGGGAGAGCAGGTCATCATGTGGTGGAACTTCATGGGCCGCACCCACGAAGAGATCGTCGAGTATCGACGCAAGTGGCAGGCCGAGCTTGGCTCCGGATTCGACGGCAGCGTCCCGGACCAGCGTTTCGGCGTCGTGCCGGGATACGACGGTCCGGCGCTCCCGGCACCCGAGTTGCCGAACAGTACGTTGCGGCCCCGAGGCTAGTCGTTGCTCTTGCTGCTACCGGCCGCGAGCGTCGTCTCGATCAGGCCTGCTCGATGTCCTGGTGAGCCTTCGCGAGCATCAGGTAGCCGGCGCCGTTCGCGGTGATACCGGCCTTCTCGCCTTCGGAGAGTTCACGTTTGACCTTGGCGGGTACACCGGCCACCAGTGATCCGGGCGGGATCTGCATTCCCTGAGACACGACGGCGCCGGCTGCGATCAGCGATCCCGAACCGATGTGCGCGCCGTTGAGCACCACGGCGCCCATGCCGACGAGCACGTCGTCTTCGACGGTGCACCCGTGCAGCACCGCGTTGTGGCCGACCGAGATTCGTTCGCCCAGTACCGCGGGGAACGTCGGGTCGGCGTGAACCGTGCAGTTGTCCTGAATGTTGGTGTCAGCGCCGATGGAGATCGATTCGGCGTCGCCGCGCAGGACTGCGCCGTACCAGATGCTGGCGCCCGCAGCGATGGTCACCGCGCCGACAACGGTGGCGTTGGGTGCGATGAACGCGCTTTCGTCGATTTGCGGGGTGCGTCCGAGAACGGTGGCGATGATCGGGTTGGTCATGGTTCTCCTGTGCGTTGGAATGACGTGCTCTGACGGTACCTGGACTATTTCGGCGTGGACTTTCGATTCATGACAACAGTCCCGACACCCGCGGTCACCACCAGTCCGATGGCGACGAGTGTGAAGGCGTCGAGCGATTGCCCGATCACGAGAACTCCGGCCAGTGCAGCCGCAGCGGGTTCGAGGGCGATGAGGACGGCAAAGACCTTCTTGGCGAGGGAGCGTAGGGCCCACATCTCCAGGCTGTAGGGGATGACGGACGAGAGGATCGCGACGGCCGCGCCGGCGGCGAGCATCTTCGGATCCAGCAGTTCGCTTCCGCCGGAGACGAGGCCGAACGGCAGGGTCAATACTGCCGCGACGATGCTTGCGCCGGCCAAACCGTCGGCGCTCGGGAGGGTCGCAGCGAGGTGGGAACCGGCCACGATGTAGCCGGCCCACGCAGCAGCGGCGATCAACGCGAACATCACCCCGACCGGGTCCAATCCGGATTCGCCGTGATCTCCCAACCCGAGCAGCAGCACTCCGCCGAAGGCGAGCAGCACCCACGCTCCGTCGGCCCATCGACGAGACAGCACTGCGGCCAGCGTCAACGGTCCGAGGAACTCGATGGTGACAGCGGTGCCGATGGGCACCGTGTCGAGGGCGAGGTAAAAGGCACCGTTCATGACGGCCAGCGCGATACCCAACGCGAAGATGCCTTTGCGCTGCCGGTTCGACCACCTGCTCCATCTCGGGCGGACGATGACGCCGAGGATGATCGCGGCGATCGTCAGTCGCAGCGTCGTCGCTCCGGCCGGCCCGATCTGTGAGAACAGCGTCGTCGCGAATGCCGCTCCGAATTGGAGCGAAAGTATCGAGGTGAGGACTGCACCGACCGGCAGTAGCTGACTGCCGGCCTTCATTCTCCGGTGAACTCAGGACTACGACGTTCGAGCATCGCGGCGACGGCTTCGTGGTGATCGCGAGTGTGATGCGCGATCGACTGCATGGCGGCGGAGAGTTCGAGCAGGCTCTCGAGGCTTTGGTGCTGGCCTTCACGGAGCAGTTTCTTGGTCATGCGGAGTACCTGCGGGGGATTGGCTGCTACTCGCGCTGCCAAGGCGTGCGCGGCGGAGAGCAATTCTTCGGGATCGGTGACCTGCGAGATCAGCCCCCAGTCGAGTGCCTTGGTCGCGTCGATCGGTTCGCCGGTGAACGCCATCTCGGCGGCGCGGGCGTTGCCGATCGCGCGGGGGAGCAGCCAGGCTCCGCCGTCGCCGGGGATGAGTCCCACCTTGACGAAGCTCTCGGCGAAGACCGCCGCTGTCGACGCGATGCGGAGGTCGCACATGAGCGAGAGGTCGCAGCCCGCTCCGATGGCGGGGCCGTTGACGGCTGCGATGGTCGGCACCTCACACGTGTACAGAGCGAGGGGAATGCGCTGGATCCCGTGCCGGTAGCCCTGGCGGATCTCGCCGGGAGCGCCACCGAACATGCCTTCCTTGTCTCGCATGTGTTTGACGTTGCCGCCGGAGGAGAAGGCAGACCCGGCTCCGGTGAGGATCACCGCGCGCACACTCTGATCTCGGTTTACTGCGGTGACCGCGTCTTCGAGGGCCTCGATCATGTCGATCTCGGAGATCGCGTTGCGGGTGTCCGGGCGATTGAGGGTCCAGGTGACCACGTCGCCGGTTCGTGAGATGAGTACGGCGTCGCTCATGGGTGCTCCTGTTTGATCGATGGTGCAGGGTCGGTGATCGGTTCCGCTCAGTCTCTCACCACAGGATTTCGCAATAACAATCATTCGTGCTTGATTTTTATAACCTCGAGTGTGATGCTGGTCGCATGGCCGAACTTCAGACGTTCATCGATGACTTGCGGGCCGAAGGCGAGAGCCTCGACGCCCTGGTTGCAGATCTGCCCGAGGAGAAGTGGGCGACATTGACGCCTGCGGAAGGGTGGACCATCGCCCATCAGATCGGGCACCTGCACTGGACGGACAGTGCAGCAATCCTGGCGATCACCGACCCGGACGGGTTCGCGGAGCAGTTGAAGGCGGCGTTCGTGAATCCGGCGGGGTTCGTCGACGACGGCGCTGCCGAGCAGGCCGCCCGGCCGCCCGCAGAGTTGCTCGCCGATTGGCGGGCGGGGCGCACTGCTCTCGTCGAGGCGCTCACCGCTGCCCCGGCCGGCACCAAGTTCCCCTGGTACGGCCCGCCCATGGGCGGTGTCTCCATGGCAACGGCAAGGTTGATGGAGACGTGGGCACATGGACAGGACGTCGCCGACGCTCTTGGCGCCGAACGAGTTCCGACGTCGCGCATCAAGAACATCGCTCACCTGGGCGTGCGGACGCGGAACTTTGCGTACTCGGTCAACGAGAAGACGCCACCCGCCGAGGATTTCCGGGTTGAGTTGACGGCGCCCGACGGCTCGATCTGGACCTGGGGGCCGGAAGATGCGACGCAGAAGGTGACGGGGCCGGCGTTGGACTTCTGCTTGCTGGTCACTCAGCGCGCCAATCGCGCCGATCTCGATCTGGTCGCCGACGGCGGCGACGCGGACGAGTGGCTCGGGTTCGCGCAGGCATTTGCGGGACCCAGCGGCGAGGGACGAGCCGCCATCGGATCCAGCGGTGAGGGACGAGAATCGAAGGTGGACAAATGAGTTCGGTGCGGATCGGCAACTGTTCCGGTTTCTACGGCGACCGCGTCTCGGCGATGCGCGAGATGCTCGAGGGCGGCGAACTCGACTACCTGACCGGCGACTACCTTGCCGAACTGACGATGTTGATCCTCGGCCGCGACCGGATGAAGGACCCGTCGCTCGGCTATGCGAAGACGTTCCTGCGGCAGGTGGAGGACACCCTCGGCCTCGCGCTCGACAAGGGCGTGAAGATCGTCGCGAACGCCGGCGGCCTCAACCCGGCCGGACTGGCCGACGCGCTGCGTGAGGTCAACGCCAAGCTGGGTTTGAATGCGAAGATCGCTCACGTCGAGGGTGACGATCTGGTCTCCCGCGCCGACGAACTCGGACTCGGCTCACCGCTGACGGCCAACGCGTACCTCGGCGCCTGGGGCATCGTCGAAGCATTGTCGGCCGACGCCGATGTCGTGGTCACCGGACGTGTCACCGACGCTTCGGTGATCGTCGGTCCGGCCGCCCGTCACTTCGGTTGGAAGCGAGATGATTTCGATCAGCTGGCCGGTGCTGTCGCGGCGGGTCACGTCATCGAGTGCGGCACCCAGGCCACCGGCGGCAACTACGCGTTCTTCACCGAGATCCCCAATCTGGGTCGCCCTGGCTTCCCGATCGCCGAGATCAACGCGGACGGCTCGTCCGTCATCACCAAGCATGTCGGAACGGATGGCGAGGTGAGCGTCGGCACCGTGACGGCGCAGCTGTTGTACGAGATCACGGGCGGACGCTACGCGGGCCCGGACGTGACCACTCGCATCGACAACGCGGTGCTTACCCAGGAAGGTCCGGATCGGGTGCTGATCAGCGGCGTCACAGGCGAGGCTCCGCCGCCGCAGTACAAGGTCTCGCTGAACACACTGGCCGGGTTCCGCAACGAGGCCACGTTCATCCTCACCGGTCTCGACATCGAGGCCAAAGCGGATCTGGCAAAGGGGCAACTCGAATCCTGGCTGACGAAGAAGCCGGCCGAACTGGTCTGGACCCTCGCTCGCACGGATCATCCGGATTCCGATACCGAAGAAACTGCGAGTGCGTTGCTGCGCTGCGTGGTTCGCGATTCCGATCCCAAGGTTATCGGTCGCCCTTTCTCCGCGGTTGCGGTGGAAATGGCACTTGCCAGCTACCCCGGCTTCTCGCTGACGGCTCCGCCGAGCAACGGCCAACCGTACGGGGTGTTCACCCCCGGCTACGTCGACGCGGGATCGGTGCCTCACGTCGCCGTGCTTCCCGACGGCACTCGTGTGGACATCGCTCCGTCCACGCTGACGCAGGACCTCGAACCTGTCGACGAACCCGAGCGTCCGGAGCCCTTGCCGCCTCAGTCTTCGCTCTCGCTGCCGCTCGGCACGATCGCCGGCGCTCGAAGCGGCGACAAGGGTGGAAACGCCAATGTAGGCGTCTGGGTTCGCACGGACGATCAGTGGAAGTGGTTGGCGCACACACTCACCGTCGAAAAGCTCAAGGAACTACTGCCCGAAGCGGCAGAGTTGACCGTCACTCGCGACCAGCTTCCGCACCTTCGTGCCGTCAACTTCGTGATCGAGGGAATCCTCGGTCAGGGTGTGGCCTCGCAGGCGCGGTTCGATCCGCAAGCCAAGGGAATTGGCGAATGGTTGCGCTCGCGCCACATCGACATCCCGATTTCGCTACTCCCCGCAACTGACGAGAAAGAGGATTCACGGTGACCGTGTGGACCACACCGGAAAGGCTTGCGCTTCGCGAGACCGTACGCGGATTCGTGAACCAGGAGATTTTGCCGCACCTGACGCAGTGGGAGCGTGACGGTGAGATTCCGCGCGAATTGCACCGCAAGGCAGGCGCTCTGGGTCTGCTCGGGGCCAGTGCTCCCGAATCTGCAGGCGGTGAAGGCGGTGACGCCGTCGACTCCATCGTGATCTGTGAGGAGATGCATCAGGCCGGTGCGTCGGGCGGGCTGTTCGCATCGCTCTTCACCTGCGGCATCGCGGTGCCGCACCTGATCGCGGCCGGCGACGAGGCGCAGATCGAGAAGTGGGTCAAGCCGACCCTGCGCGGCGACAAGATCGGCTCGCTCGCCATCACCGAACCGGGCGGTGGCAGCGACGTCGGACACCTGACAACCACAGCCAAGCGCGACGGCGACCATTACGTCGTCAACGGCGCAAAGACGTTCATCACCTCCGGGGTTCGCGCCGACTTCGTCGTCACCGCAGTGCGCACCGGCGGCTCCGGAGCCGGTGGCGTCTCACTGCTCGTGATCGAGAAGGGCACACCGGGATTCACGGTGTCACGCAAGCTCGAGAAGATGGGGTGGCGCGCGTCCGATACCGCGGAACTGTCCTTTGTCGACGCCCGAGTTCCGGTGGAGAATCTGGTCGGGGCCGAGAACAGCGGCTTCGCGCAGATCGCGCAGGCATTCGTCTCCGAGCGTGTCGCCCTCGCCGCGCAGGCGTATGCCAGCGCAGAGCGATGCCTGGAATTGACCCTCGAATGGTGCCGTGCCCGTGAGACGTTCGGCCGCCCACTGATCAGCCGCCAGGCTGTGCAGAACACCGTCACCGAGATGGCCCGCAAGATCGATGTGGCCAAGGTGTACACGCACTCGGTGATCGAGCGATACATGGCCGGTGACGGAGATCTGATCGCCGAGGTGTGCTTCGCCAAGAACACGGCCGTCGAAACCGGTGAATGGGTTGCCAACCAAGCGGTTCAGCTGTTCGGTGGCCTCGGCTACATGCAGGAAAGTGAAGTGGAGAGGCAGTACCGGGACATGCGAATTCTGGGAATCGGTGGCGGTACCACCGAAATCCTCACCGGCCTCGCGGCCAAGCGATTGGGGTATCAGTCATGAGTGTCATCCGGTCCACACTGGACACCAATTCCGAGGTGTACAAGACCGCAACCTCGACCATGAACACCAAGTTAGCCGAGATCGAGGTCGAGCACGCCAAGGCGCTGGCGGGCGGCGGTGAGAAGTACACCGAGCGGCACCACAAGCGGGGAAAGCTCTTGGCGCGTGAACGGATCGAACTTCTCCTCGATCAGGATTCACCGTTCCTCGAGGTGTGCCCCCTCGCCGCCTGGGGAAGCGATTTCCCGGTCGGCGCCAGCACTGTGGTCGGTATCGGCGTCGTCGAAGGCGTCGAATGCCTGATCGTCGCCAACGATCCCACCGTGCGCGGCGGCACCAGCAACCCGTGGACGCTTCGTAAGGGTTTCCGCGCCAACGACATCGCCATGCAGAACCGCCTGCCGGTGATCTCCCTGGTCGAGTCCGGCGGCGCAGATTTGCCGACGCAGAAGGAGGTGTTCATCCCGGGTGGGCGTATGTTCCGCGACCTCACGCAGCTCTCCGCCGCCGGAATCCCCACCATCGCACTGGTCTTCGGCAACTCGACGGCCGGCGGCGCGTACATCCCCGGCATGTCCGACCACGTCGTGATGATCAAGGAACGCTCCAAGGTGTTTCTCGCGGGCCCGCCGCTGGTCAAGATGGCCACCGGTGAGGAATCCGACGACGAGGCACTCGGCGGCGCCGAAATGCACGCGCGCAAGTCCGGACTGGCCGACTACTTCGCCGCCGACGAGCAGGACGCGATCCGCATCGGGCGCTCGATCGTCAAGCGACTCAACTGGACCAAGAAGGGGCCGGCGCCTCGCGCCGAGATCATCGAACCGCTCGAGGATCCGGAAGAGTTGCTCGGCATCGTTCCCGCCGACCTGAAGATCCCTTTCGATCCGCGTGAGGTCATCGCTCGCATCGTCGACGGTTCCGACTTCGACGAGTTCAAGCCCCTCTACGGGTCGTCTCTCGTGACCGGCTGGGCGGAGCTGAACGGCTACCAGATCGGCATTCTGGCGAACGCCCGTGGAGTTCTCTTCAGTGAGGAATCCCAGAAGGCAACACAGTTCATCCAGCTGGCCAACCGCTCCAACACGCCGTTGCTGTTCCTGCACAACACCACCGGATACATGGTGGGCAAGGAATACGAGGAGGGCGGCATGATCAAGCACGGATCGATGATGATCAATGCGGTTGCCAACTCCAAGGTTCCGCACATCTCCATCCTGCTCGGAGCGTCGTACGGCGCTGGTCACTACGGCATGTGCGGGCGCGCGTTCGATCCGCGATTCCTCTTCGCCTGGCCCAGTTCCAAGTCCGCCGTCATGGGTGGTGCGCAGCTCGCGGGCGTCATCTCCATCGTGGGACGTGCTGCCGCCGAGGCACGTGGCCAGGTCTTCGACGAGCAAGCCGATGCGGGCATGCGCGCGATGATCGAGAACCAGATCGAGGCCGAGTCACTTCCGATGTTCTTGTCCGGGCGTCTCTACGACGACGGCGTCATCGATCCCCGAGACACCCGCACCGTGGTGGGAATGTGCCTGTCGGCCATTGCCACCGCCCCGATCGAAGGCACCGAGAACTTCGGCGTCTTCCGTATGTGAGGCACGCCGTGACAATCACTTCAGTACTGGTCGCCAATCGTGGCGAAATCGCCCGCCGTGTCTTTGCGACCTGCCGCAAGAACGGAATCGGCACGGTCGCGGTGTTTTCCGACGCAGATGCCGACAGCCCCCACGTCGCCGAAGCCGACGCCTCGGTTCGGCTGCCGGGTAACACACCTGCCGAGACGTACCTGCGGGGTGAGCTCATCATCGCCGCCGCCAAGGCTTCGGGCGCTGACGCGATTCATCCCGGCTATGGATTCCTCTCCGAGAACGCGGAGTTCGCGCGCAGCGTCATCGACGCGGGACTGACGTGGATCGGCCCGCCCGTCGAATCCATCGAGCTCATGGGATCGAAGGTCGAGTCCAAGAAGATCATGGACGCCGCCGGAGTTCCGGTGCTTTCCGAACTCGATCCCGCCGCGGTGACCGAAGCTCATCTGCCGGTGCTCATCAAGGCGTCGGCCGGCGGCGGTGGACGCGGAATGCGCGTCGTTCGTGAATTGTCGGCGCTGGACGGCGAACTGGAGGCGGCTCGGCGTGAGGCGCAGTCCGCATTCGGCGACCCGACGGTCTTCTGCGAGCGCTACCTCGAGACCGGTCGGCACATCGAGGTTCAGGTCATGGCCGACCGACACGGCGGCGTGTGGGCGGTGGGGGAGCGCGAGTGCTCGATCCAGCGTCGGCACCAGAAGGTCGTCGAAGAGGCACCGTCGCCGCTCGTGCAACGCATCCCGGCGATGCGCGACAAGCTTTTCGATGCCTCTCGACTCGCCGCCAATGCCATCGGCTACGAAGGCGCAGGAACCGTCGAGTTCCTCGCCGACGAAAAGGGCGACTTCTTCTTCCTCGAGATGAATACCCGTTTGCAGGTGGAGCACCCGGTCACCGAATGCACCACCGGACTCGATCTGGTGGAGCTGCAATTGCAGGTCGCTTCGGGCGACGCGCTCCCAGGCGAGCTGCCGCAGATCCGCGGGCATTCGATCGAGGTGCGTCTGTATGCCGAGGATCCCGCGAAGAACTGGCAGCCGCAGAGCGGTACCGTTCACCACATCGAGTTGCCCGGTGACGTGGCAGAATTCAGTGTCCTGCGTGAGCAGGGCGTTCGCCTCGATTCGGGCGTCATCGACGGCAGTGTCGTCGGCGTCCATTACGACCCGATGCTGGCCAAGGTCATCTCCTACGCGCCGACGCGAACGGCAGCTGCGCGCCTGCTCGCATCGACGCTGGCGCGCACCAGGATTCACGGCTTGCGTACCAACCGCGACCTGCTCGTCAACGTCTTGGCCCATCCGGCCTTCATTGCCGGAGATACCGACACTGCCTTCTTCGAGACTCACGACCTCGAGAAGCTGTCAACACCTCTGGCCGACACCGACGCCGAAAGACTCTCGGCGCTGGCGGCGGCGCTTGCCGATGCCGCGCACAATCGAGCGTCGGCTCGCGTCATCGGCCGCTTGCCCAGCGGGTGGCGCAACCTCCCGTCGCAGCCGCAGAGCAAGAGTTACTCCACTGCGTCGGGCGACTACGACGTCCGATACTCCCTGAGTCGAAGTGGTGTGCTGAGTGCAGAAGGCTTCGACGACGTGAGCCTGGTATCGGCAACTGCGACCCGGGTTGTGCTCGAGCAGAGCGGAGTTCGGCGTTCGTTCGACGTGTCTGCCTACGGGAGTGAGATTTTTGTCGACTCCTCGCTCGGACCCGTCGCCTTGACGGCAGCACCGCGTTTCGTGGATCCGTCGGCGGAAGTCGCTGCCGGTTCGTTGCTCGCTCCGATGCCGGGATCGGTCATCCGCCTCGGCGCCGCTCTCGGTGACACCGTCACCGCCGGCCAGCCGATTCTGTGGCTCGAGGCCATGAAGATGGAGCACACTGTCACCGCGCCGACTGCCGGTGTCCTGGTAGAACTTCCGGTCGCCGTCGGCCAGCAGGTCGAGGTCGGATCGGTACTCGCACGTGTGGAAGAACCCGCTACAGAAGAGGAAGCATGATGAGTTTCATCGAAACCGAAGAGCAGAAGGAACTGCGGGCATCCGTTTCCAAACTGGGTGAGCGCTTCAACTACGTCGACTACGTGCTGCCCAAGGCGCGCAAGGGTGAGCCGCTCACCGAATTGTGGAACGAGGCGGGCAAACTCGGATTCCTGGGCGTCAACCTGCCGGAGGAATATGGCGGCGGCGGTGCCGGCATCTACGAACTCGCGCTGGTGCAGGAGGAACTGGCAGCGCAGGGTGCCGGTCTGCTCCTGGTTGTGGTCTCGCCGGCCATCTGCGGCACCATCATCGGTAAGTACGGCACTGCGGAGCAGAAGCAGCAGTGGCTACCCAGCCTCGCCGACGGCTCCAAGATCATGGCGTTCGGAATCACCGAGGCCGACGCAGGTTCCAACTCGCATCAGATCACGACGACTGCTCGTCGCGACGGCGAAGACTGGATACTGAGTGGCAACAAGATCTACATCTCGGGCGTCGATCAAGCTGATGCGGTCCTCATCGTTGCGCGCACCGAGGACTCCAAGACCGGCAAGCTCAAGCCCGCTCTGTTCATCGTCCCCACGGATTCTCCCGGATTCGTGAAGACACAGATGGAGATGGACATCATCGAACCGGACCACCAGTTCATCTTGTTCCTCGACGACGTGCGCCTGCCGGCCGACGCTCTGGTCGGTGAAGCTGATGCCGCCCTGATGCAGTTGTTCGCCGGCCTCAATCCGGAGCGCATTCTGGGTGCGTCGATGGCGATCGGTATGGGCCGTTACGCCCTCAACGCTGCGGTGAAGTTCGCCAACGAGCGAACGGTGTGGAAGACGCCGATCGGTGCGCACCAGGGTATTTCACATCCTCTCGCGCAGGTGAAGATCGAACTCGAACTCGCCAAGCTGATGATGCAGAAGGCCGCGGTGCTCTACGACAGCGGTGACGATTTCGGTGCTGCCGAAGCCGCGAACATGGCGAAGTACGCGGCCGCCGAGGCCAGCATCAAGGCACTCGATCAGGCGATCCAGACGCACGGTGGTGCTGGTTTGACGAAGGAATACGGACTGGCTGCCATGCTCGGCGCGGCACGTATCGCCCGCGTTGCCCCGGTCAGTCGCGAGATGATCCTCAACTTCGTTTCGCAGCATTCCCTCGGTCTGCCGCGGTCTTACTAGACGGTCCTACTGAAGAGGAGACTCATGACGGATCAGGACAAGCCATACGTGCGGTACGAAGTATCGGGCGGTGCTGCCACGATCACTCTCGACTCACCCCACAACCGCAATGCGATTTCGACGCGGTTGGTCACGGAGTTGCAGGCGGGGTTGACTTCGGCGGCTGCCGATCCGGCGGTTCGAGCGGTAGTGCTCACCCACACCGGTGGAACATTCTGTGCGGGAGCCGATCTCAGTGAGGCATCCGGGTCGTCCGCATCGCCGGAGGAGGCAGTCAAGGAGCGCGGACGGGGGATGCTGACGCTCTTGCGCAGCATTCTCGAGCTTCCCAAGCCGGTGATCGGGCGCATCGACGGTCACGTTCGGGCCGGAGGCATGGGTCTTGTCGGGGCGTGCGACATCGTCGTCGCCGGACCGGCGAGCACCTTCGCGGTGACGGAATCACGATTGGGTTTGGCAGCATCCATCATTTCGCTCACGGTCCTGCCGAGGCTCGACCAGCGATCCGCGAGCCGCTACCTGCTCACCGGAGAGAAGTTCGGCCAGCACGAGGCCGAATCCATCGGACTCGTCACCTCCGCGTCGCAAGACACGGGGGAGTCGATCACCGAACTGCTCGGCACTTTGCGCCAATGTTCACCGCAGGGGCTGGCCGAATCGAAGTGGATCACGACGCGTTCGGTCCTGGCCGGATTCGACCGGGACGGCGAGGAGATGATCGCGCAGTCGGCTCGGCTGTTTTCCTCTGACGAGGCTCGTGAGGGCATGATGTCTTTCTTGCAGAAGCGTCCGGCAGCCTGGGCGCAGTAGAACATGCGTACTGGAATACGGCAGTAGGCCGAACACGGCAGTGGCTGGAACTCAGGAGTAGAAGGGATGGCGGCGCGATGACTCGAGAGCCCAAGCAGGACCGAAGTCGAGTCACGCGCTCCCACCTGCTCGAAGTGACGGTGGAGTGTCTCGCCGAACTCGGGTGGAGCGCAACGACGATGAGCGTCGTCGCGCAGCGTGCCGGGGTGTCCAGAGGTGCGATGCAGCACCACTTCCCGACTCGTGAGGACCTCATCACCGCGGCGCTCGAGGTGATGTTCGACGCCCGGATGGATCAGGCGCGAAAGGAATCGACCGACCTTCCGGTGGGTGCCGGACGAACCGAGGCGATCATTTCGCGGCTGGTCGAGTACTACACCGGGACCCTTTTCAAGGCAGCACTGCAGGTGTGGACGGCCGCCGCCTCCGACCCCGACCTGCGTGCCCGCGTCCTGCCCCTCGAGGAACGGTTCGGGCGCATCGCGCACCGCATGGCCGTCGAGAGTCTGGGTGTCGACGACTCCGATCCGGTGACGCATCGCCTGGTACAGGCGACACTGGACCTGGCCCGAGGGCTGGGGCTGGCAGACGTACTCACCGACGACTCGCGCCGGCGCACCGAGGTGGTCAAACAGTGGGCGGCGCAATTGGATTCCACGCTGGTTCGGGTACCGGTCACAACCCCCTGAATCGGTAGCGGGGCGTGTGTCGGGGGCCACCGAGAAGTACAGTCGGCTCCATGGCCGCACGCACTCTCACTTCGATCGGGACTTCGGTATTGGTTTCGGCTGCCGTGCTCTCGGTGGTGGTCGGCTGCAGCTCCGACGACGGGTCTGCCGATCGGCCGGGCGACGGCGCCAATTCGCCGGAGCTCGCACCCACCGATCCCGGTCCTATGTTCGCCGAATGCGGGTCGGTGACCGACGAAGAAGTTGTCAACGCCTTCAATCTCGGCACTTTTGCGACGACGACACGCAACGGCGTCGGTTGCCAATGGGAGGTCGCCGGTTCGAATGGCCCGAGCGTCAGTTTCTCCTGGTACCGCGGAAGCCCGATCGGCCGCGAAAGGGCAGGGTCCGACCTGCTCGGGCGTCCCGCCGACGACATCACGATCGGTGGTCACCAGGGCTTCATCGCGTCCACGGCGGGTTCGCTGTGCGAGTTGGGTATCGCGTTCGGCGGAGACTTCGTGCACTGGTCGATCACCTACGGCTTGCTGCCTCCGACCGCTGATCCGTGCACGGTTGCACGGGATCTGATGGAAAAAACAGTTTCGAGGGCACAGTGAGGTACGAGGGCACACTGAAGAGCGCAAGGATCGGACTCGCCCTGGCGGGGTCGATGGTTCTACTCACGGGCTGCGGCTCGGTGGTCACCGGGACTCCCCGCGCGGAGGGCAGCTACCGCGGTAGTGACAGCCAGGAATTTGCGAACGTCCTCCAAGAATGCGAAGCGGTCACCGACGAGCAGATCGCCGGCGCCGTGGGTGCCGACGCCGTCGGTCGTGGGTTCTTCGGCGCTATCTGCCGCTGGGACGGCATCGGGGCCGCGGGTCCGATCAAGATCACCTTCAACTGGTTCGAGACGGGCACTCTCGATCACGAGCGCGCTGCTTTCGAACATCTGGGATACGTGGTGGCGAAGATCGACATCAACGGCAGTAGCGGGTTCCAGGTTCGCCAGCCGGCCGATCCGCAGAGTTGCGGGGTGAGCGCGAGCGCGCCGGCCGGGGGAGTGTTCGGGTGGTGGGTCACCGAGCCGCAAGGCGGAGCGGATCCGTGCGAGGCGGCGGCGAAGCTCGGCGGGTTGACGTTGAACCGCAGCATCTGATCGCGACCGGTCCGGCTACGTGGTTCGAGTATGCGACCAGAGTGTCTGGTCAGAGCATGAGGTCACTATCACCGTGGCCTCGCTTTGACCTTGTGGCGCGCCGACAGGTATCGTTATGGGTCGTGTCCGGCATGCCCGGGCCGATCTGTGTGCCTAGCTAGGTATTGCCGTGCGCGCGTTCGAGCAGATTTTGCTGATGAACGAGCATCCGGCTGCCTGTGTGGGGGTATGCGACACGCCCGACCTCGGGGGTGGTGCAAGGCGCGAAAGTGCTGAGTACAGACTCTGAGGTGGGTGAGGAGCAGCAGCTCTCTTGCTCCAACTGCTAGATCCCTAATTTCAGAACAGCCACGTTTTCGAACGGCCCGAGTTCGCTCGAGCAGTCTGTTCGTCACAAGAAAGCCGGTAAATGCCAACCATCAACCAGCTGGTCCGCAAGGGTCGCCGCGACAAGACCGCCAAGGTCAAGACGGCAGCTCTCAAGGGCAGCCCGCAGCGTCGTGGCGTGTGCACTCGCGTGTACACCACCACCCCCAAGAAGCCGAACTCAGCGCTCCGTAAGGTCGCACGTGTTCGCCTCACGACTTCGGTCGAGGTCACCGCGTACATCCCCGGCGAAGGTCACAACCTTCAGGAGCACTCCATGGTGCTCGTCCGTGGCGGTCGTGTGAAGGACCTCCCGGGTGTCCGTTACAAGATCATCCGCGGCTCCCTCGACACCCAGGGTGTCAAGGGTCGCAAGCAGGCACGCAGCCGCTACGGCGCCAAGAAGGAGAAGAGCTAATGCCACGTAAGGGCCCCGCTCCGAAGCGCCCGCTCATCAACGACCCGGTTTACGGTTCACCGTTGGTGACGCAGCTCGTCAACAAGATCCTGCTGGACGGCAAGAAGTCCACCGCAGAGCGAATCGTGTACCAGGCTCTCGAGCAGGCACGCGAGAAGACCGGCACCGATCCGGTCGTCACCCTCAAGCGCGCCCTGGACAACGTCAAGCCTGCACTCGAGGTTCGTAGCCGCCGCGTCGGTGGCGCTACCTACCAGGTGCCGGTCGAGGTTCGTCCCGGTCGTTCCACCACGCTGGCACTGCGCTGGCTGGTCACCTTCTCGCGTGCACGTCGTGAGAAGACCATGGTCGAGCGTCTCGCCAACGAGCTCCTCGATGCCAGCAATGGCCTCGGTGCAGCTGTGAAGCGTCGCGAAGACACTCACAAGATGGCCGAAGCCAACAAGGCATTCGCCCACTACCGCTGGTGATGTAAAGCGTCGGAGCAACTGCCATCGGGTGGGGCTCCGACGCTTGTCGCCGTTGGCGACCTGATCATCTCGCCGGTTTCCGGACGCAGGTGGCCAGGTTCGCCTCGGCAGAGACATAATTGAAAGACCATGGCCTTGACGGTGGAACACACCGGATACGGCCGACACCCGAAAACCAAGCAACGAGCGGGGAAGAAACCTGTGGCACAGGAAGTGCTGACTGACCTGAACAAGGTCCGCAACATCGGCATCATGGCGCACATCGATGCCGGCAAGACCACCACCACCGAGCGCATCCTGTTCTACACCGGTGTCAATTACAAGATCGGTGAGACGCACGACGGTGCGTCGACGACGGACTGGATGGAGCAGGAGAAGGAACGCGGCATCACGATCACGTCTGCCGCCGTGACTTGCTTCTGGAACAACAACCAGATCAACATCATCGACACCCCCGGCCACGTCGACTTCACGGTCGAGGTGGAGCGGTCGCTGCGCGTGCTCGACGGCGCAGTTGCTGTCTTCGACGGTAAGGAAGGTGTCGAGCCGCAGTCCGAGCAGGTTTGGCGTCAGGCTGCCAAGTACGACGTTCCGCGCATCTGCTTCGTCAACAAGATGGACAAGATGGGCGCGGACTTCTACTTCACAGTCCAGACCATCATCGACCGTCTCGGCGCGAAGCCGCTCGTTCTCCAGCTGCCCATCGGCGCTGAGGACGACTTCGACGGCGTCGTCGACCTGGTCGAGATGCGTGCCATCACCTGGCGCGGCGTAGTTCCGACCGGTGCACTGCCGACCATCGAAGAGATCCCCGCGGACCTCGTCGAGAAGGCTGCAGAGTACCGCGAGAAGCTGCTCGAAACCGTTGCCGAGTCCGACGAAGCTCTCATGGAGAAGTACTTCGGCGGCGAAGAGCTCACGGTCGAGGAAATCAAGGGCGCCATCCGCAAGATGACGGTCGCTTCCGAGCTGTACCCGGTCATCTGTGGCTCCGCGTTCAAGAACAAGGGCGTTCAGCCCATGCTCGACGCGGTCATCGATTACCTGCCGAACCCGCTGGACATCGGCGAGGTCGTCGGCCACAAGCTCGGTGACGAAGAAGTAGAGATCACTCGCAAGCCGAGCAAGGAAGAGCCGTTCTCGGCTCTCGCCTTCAAGATCGCTGCTCACCCGTTCTTCGGCAAGCTGACCTTCGTCCGCGTGTACTCGGGTCGTATCGATCCGGGCGCTCAGGTGCTCAACGCAACCAAGGGCAAGAAGGAGCGCATCGGAAAGCTCTTCCAGATGCACGCCAACAAGGAGAACCCGGTAGACGAGGCCGTAGCCGGCCACATCTACGCAATGATCGGCCTCAAGGACACCACCACCGGTGACACCTTGTGCGATCAGGCGAGCCCCATCGTCCTCGAGTCGATGTCGTTCCCCGCGCCGGTCATCCAGGTCTCCATCGAGCCCAAGACCAAGTCCGACCAGGAAAAGCTGGGCGTCGCGATCCAGAAGCTCGCCGAAGAGGATCCGACCTTCTCGGTCGAACTCGACGAAGAGACCGGTCAGACCGTCATCGGCGGTATGGGCGAGCTCCACCTCGACATCCTCGTCGACCGCATGCGTCGCGAGTTCAAGGTCGAGGCGAACGTCGGTAAGCCGCAGGTTGCGTACCGCGAGACCATCACCAAGAAGGTCGAGAAGCACGACTACACCCACAAGAAGCAGACGGGTGGCTCGGGCCAGTTCGCAAAGGTCATCATCGCTCTGGAGCCTTTCGTGGGCGAAGACGGTGCTACCTACGAGTTCGAGAACAAGGTCTCCGGCGGACGTATCCCGCGCGAGTACATCCCCTCCGTGGATGCCGGTGCGCAGGACGCGATGCAGTACGGTGTTCTCGCCGGCTACCCGCTCGTGAACCTGAAGCTGTCGCTGCTCGATGGTGCTTACCACGACGTCGACTCCTCGGAAATGGCGTTCAAGGTTGCCGGTTCGCAGGCACTGAAGGAAGCCGCCCGCAAGGCCGGCCCCGTCATTCTCGAGCCGCTCATGGCTGTCGAGGTCACAACGCCCGAGGAATACATGGGCGACGTGATCGGCGACCTCAACTCCCGCCGTGGCCAGATTCAGGCCATGGAGGAACGCAGTGGTGCCCGTGTCGTGAAGGCGCTGGTTCCGCTCTCGGAGATGTTCGGTTACATCGGTGACCTGCGGTCGAAGACCCAGGGCCGTGCGAACTTCTCCATGGTGTTCGATTCCTACGCAGAGGTTCCCGCGAACGTCTCGAAGGAAATCATCGCCAAGGCGACGGGCGAGTAAGCACAGCGAGCTCCCCAGCCCGCGCCGGCAAGCGACTTCGGTTTCTTCCGGCACGAAGCACGACCAAGTAACAACCAACCGCACTGCTGCATACGGCAAGCAACAACAGTCCAGGAGGACACAAAGTGGCGAAGGCGAAGTTCGAGCGGACGAAGCCGCACGTGAACATCGGCACCATTGGTCACGTCGACCACGGCAAGACCACGACGACGGCGGCCATCACCAAGGTTCTCGCGGATGCATTCCCCGACCTGAACGAGGCTTCGGCCTTCGATCAGATCGACAAGGCTCCCGAGGAAAAGGCTCGTGGCATCACGATCAACATCTCGCATGTTGAGTACCAGACGGAAAAGCGCCACTACGCGCACGTCGATGCACCGGGTCACGCCGACTACATCAAGAACATGATCACCGGCGCAGCTCAGATGGACGGCGCTATCCTCGTCGTCGCAGCTACCGACGGCCCGATGCCCCAGACGCGCGAGCATGTCCTGCTCGCTCGCCAGGTCGGCGTTCCTTACATCCTCGTCGCCCTGAACAAGGCCGACATGGTTGACGACGACGAGATCCTCGAGCTCGTCGAGATGGAGGTCCGCGAACTGCTGGCCGCTCAGGAATTCGACGAGGAAGCCCCCGTCATTCCGATCTCGGCACTCAAGGCACTCGAGGGTGACCCGAAGTGGACGCAGTCCATTCTCGACCTGATGGCTGCTGTCGACGAGTCCATCCCGGACCCGGTTCGCGAGACGGACAAGCCCTTCCTCATGCCCGTCGAGGATGTCTTCACGATCACCGGCCGTGGCACCGTTGTCACCGGTCGTATCGAGCGCGGCTCGGTCAACGTGAACGAGGAGGTGGAGATCGTCGGCATCAAGGAGACCTCCACCAAGACCACCGTCACGGGTATCGAAATGTTCCGCAAGCTGCTCGACTCGGGCCAGGCCGGCGACAACGTCGGACTGCTCGTTCGTGGCATCAAGCGCGAAGATGTCGAGCGTGGACAGGTTGTCGTCAAGCCGGGCACCACGACTCCCCACACGGAGTTCGAGGGCCAGGCATACATCCTGTCGAAGGACGAGGGCGGCCGCCACACCCCGTTCTTCAACAACTACCGCCCGCAGTTCTACTTCCGTACCACGGACGTTACGGGCGTCGTGACGCTGCCTGAGGGCACCGAGATGGTCATGCCCGGTGACAACACCGAGATGTCCGTCAAGCTCATCCAGCCTGTCGCCATGGACGAGGGCCTGCGCTTCGCAATTCGCGAAGGCGGCCGTACGGTCGGCGCCGGCAAGGTTGCCAAGATCATCAAGTGAGACTCTCGTCTCGCTAGCTGATTCACAGCACTAGAAAAGGCGCTCATTCCCTTCGGGGAGTGAGCGCCTTTTCTGTGTTTGTTTGCTTCTTACCTACTTGGTGGCTTCGACCCGGTCGAGATGCAGCAGAACCTGCACCGCGACGGGTGAGCCGTCGAGGCTTCGCCTGGTTGCACCGGCGATGCGTTCGGCCGAAGCGGTGAATCCGGCGACGTCGATCGCCGGATCTGCGGTGACGACAATCGACAGCGTCGGCAGGCCGCGATCGATCGTCGCTTTGCTTCTGGTGCTTCGCACGCCGCTCAGCTGGGCGAGTTCGGCAGCTACACCGTCGGCAACCGGTCCGAGGTCCACGCTGACGTCGGTACCGGATTCGTTGTGCCGCAAAGTGACTGCGCTCGTTCGGCGCCGGCGAAGGTTCAGGTACAAAAGCCCGAAACCGGTGACGACGCAGAGAACAAAGGTGCCAGAGAGGACCCAGTGCCACCAAGGTTGCTCCGGAAGGCCGAAGAGGACTTCCCGATCAAGTCGTGACACCCAGGTTCGAATCAGCGAGGCACCCGCGTCCCACGCGATGGCGTATGCGCCGGCCGCAAGCAGCGCGATTCCGACAATGAGGACGATGGTCCGATCGACCGCGGAGATCCAACGGTTCACGAGGCGTCCTTTCGTCGGACTGCGGCTTCTCGTCGTGCGGCGGCTTCTCTCACGACCACCGAAAGTTGCAGTGGCTGCTGCAGTATCGCGAGGTGAGGCCGAACGGCTTCGTCGACGGCCGCGGCAAGTTGGGCGCGATCGCCACCGGTGGATTCGACGTGGACTTTGACGTGTTTGCGGTCCACGCTGGTGTGGGCCGAGCCGACGCCGGGAACGATCGCCGCGTGGCTACTGCACAGACGTGCGATGTCCGTCGGTCGCATCCATACCGTCGATGCGCTCGGGTTACCCAGTGGTACATGGGTTTTCGCGCGGCGTTTGATCGCAGACATGATCAGGACCACGCCCGCGACGACGGCGGCGATTGCAACCGGAAGCAGCCACGGTTGCCAGTGCAGGCGCGACGTCCATTCCACGGAGTTTCGGATCCAGGGTGCCGATTCGAAAGTTCCACGGTTGATGAACCATTCGCGGGAGACCACGAACGCGAGTGCGAGTAGGCCGCACGCGATGACGACGGCGGAGACCGCGGCGGCCGGGTTCGCGGAGGGAACCCGCGGTGGAATCGGAGCCGAGAGCGCCTCCTGTGCAGGGCCTTCCGTGATCTCGGCGCCGGAAACGCAAGAATCGTCGGCGCCCTCGGTTGCCGCAATCATGACGTTCATGTCGTGGAGGGGCAGGCCGGTCAGCGACTCGACGCTGCGTCCGACTTCCGCTCGCACGCGCCCGGTCAGTTCGGTGACCGAACACGGCCAGGACACGGCGAGGAAGAGGTTGATGGCGACGGCGTCGCTGCCCATCGAGATGTCGGCTCGCGGAAGGTCGCGCCCGGTCAAGCGGGTCAAACCGCCGGACTGGCGGACCACTCCCGGGACGTTTACCGCTGCGGCCGTGGCGATCTTGGCCATCGCCCGGTCCTTGATGACCAGCGAACCGCGTAGGCCGGGATCGTCTGCCGCGCTCGAATCAACTGGCTCAGCCACGGCCACGGCTTCGAAGGATCGCGCCGAGATCGAGATGTCCGTCGCGGTGTGCTCCGATCGCCATACCGGCGGCGCCGAGCAGGACTGCGAAGACGAATCCGCTGAATCCACCCATGATTCCGGCGAGCGCGAGGAGCAGACCGACCAGCAGTCCGACGGTGGTGCTGTTCATGTCAGTTCCCTTCTCGAATGTTCGGTGCAATGTCGGTGACGCTGGAAGGCTCGGTGACTACATTCTCGGAGATATCCGGCAGGTACCCCGCTGTCGACAGGTCTCCGACGGTGACGTCGACCGGTACGTCGACCAACTGCGCCACCACAGTTCGGACACGTTCGGCGACGCTGCGAACGTCGGCCGGGTAGTGAACGGAAATGTGCACCGCACAGGAGTTTTCGTCGACGACGACGCCGGTGATTCGGCGTCCTGGGAGGTAGGTCCCCACCTCACCGAACTGTCCGCCGTGCAGATCTGCCACTTCCGGGATCGCAAGAACGGCGTCGGCGACAATCTCGGCCGCGTCGATCTCGCGGCCGGCGTCGGCGGTACTCACTGAACCCTCGGCTTGGCTTCCGGATCGGTACTGCCGCCGCTCTCGGCATCCTCGAAGAGCATGACGTCGAAGACGGTGATGTTGACCTCGGTGACCTCGAGACCCGTCATGCTTTCGACTGCGGCAATGACGTTTCGGCGGATCCCTACCGCCAGTTCGTGGAGTGCGACGCCGTACTCGGCGACGATTCCGATGTCGATGGCGGCTTGTTTCTCGCCCACCTCCACCGCCACGCCCTGGGCATGGTTGACGCGGGCGCCCGGTATGCGGTCGCGAAGTGCCCCCACCGCACGCGCTGTGCCCCCGCCGACGTCGTACACGCCGTTGATCTCGCGGGTCGCGATACCGGCGATCTTGGCGACCACGGCGTCGGCGATGATCGTCTTGCCCTGGGTGCTGACTAGTTCCGCGCCACCGTCGGCGCCGAATCGGACGCTGTTCTTTTCACTGGAATCGCTGGTCATGGGGGCTCCCTGCTCATGTGTCAGTGCGTGCGTCTGAAGTACTTACAACTGTAGTGACTGGTCGGTGGCCATGCGGGATGCACCACACCTACTCCGGCATTTCGTATGGCAGAGTCGGAGGCAAATAGTGACGGCGTTCATAGTGGGCGCTGCAAGTGACGTGGGTCGGACAGGGTGGTACGTGGTGGCACGGATAGTGATCGTGGGTGCGGGTTTGTCGGGACTGCGAACCGTCGAGGAACTACGACGAGCGGGTTTCGAGCGCGAGTTGACGCTCGCCGGTGGGGAAACGCATCTGCCTTACGACAGGCCTCCGTTGTCGAAGGAAGTGATCCGCGGTGACAAGGACGAGACAACGCTGCGCCCGGCCGAGTTCTACGTAGAGAACAAGGTGGACCTCAAGCTCGGTTCGCCGGCAACCTCGGTGGACACTGCTGCCAAGTCCGTGGCGTTCGCCGACGGATCCACCCTGGACTACGACGAGTTGATCATCGCGACCGGACTGACTCCGCGTCGGATCGCCGGCCTTCCGGAGCTGTCCGGAGTGCACGTTCTGCGCTCCATCGATGAGGCGTTGGCCCTTCGCGCCGACTTGGCTCCCGGCAAGCGCGCGCTGATCGTCGGGGCCGGCTTCATCGGTTGTGAACTGGCCGCGAGCATGAAGTCTCACGGCGTCGACGTCGTCCTGCTCGAACCCCAACCGACACCGCTGGCATCGGTGCTGGGCCCTGTCGTCGGCGCTCTCGTCGAACGTCTACACCGGAACGAGGGCATCGACGTCCGCGTCGGCACCGGCTTGACCTCGCTGTCCGGCGAGGGAGCGGTTGCCGCCGCGACCTTGAGCGACGGTTCGGAGATCCCGGTCGACGTGGTGGCGATCGGAGTCGGCTCGGTGCCAGTCACGGGATGGCTCGACGGTTCGGGGATCGAACTCGACAACGGAGTGCTCTGCGACGGCGTCGGCCGCACCAGCACCGAACACGTCTGGGCGGTCGGCGACGTCGCGTCCTGGCAGATCGGCGATCGACGCAAGCGTGTCGAACACTGGACCAACGCGGGGGACCAGGCCAAGATCCTGGCAGGCGCCATCACCGGAACCGGTGATCCGGATGCGCCGGCGCAGGTTCCGTACTTCTGGAGCGATCAGTACGACGTCAAGATCCAGGCGTTGGGGACCGTCGCACCCACGGACACCGTTCACATCGTCAAGGACGACGGCCGCAAGTTCGTCGCCTACTACGAGCGCGACGGTGTGCTGGCAGCTGTCGTCGGCGGAGGTAGCGCGGGAGCCGTGATGAAGATGCGTGCAAAGATCGCGGCCGGCACGCCCATCTCGGACGTGTTGGAGTCCACACCAGCCTGAACGGATGAGGCAGGTCCGGTTCCGAGACGATAGATTTGTGCGGTGATCGTTGCACTCATCGACTCGGGACTGGGCCTGCTCCCTACCTCTGCGTGGCTCAGACGCCTGCGCCCGGATCTCGATCTGGTGCTGTCCCTGGATCCGGACGGCGCCCCCTGGGGGCCCAAGCCGGAGCCGTGGGTCATCGACCGGGTCCTCGGTGCGGTGCGGCGGAGCCTCGATCGTGGAGCTCAGGTCATCGTTCTCCCATGCAATACCGCCAGCGTCACAGCGCTGCCGCACGTCCGCGAACTCGTCGGACCGCAAGTGCCCGTCATCGGAACCGTGCCCGCGATCAAGCCCGCCGCCGCCGCGTGCGATTCGGTGGCGATCTGGGCGACCGCCGCGACAACTGCCAGCCGGTACCAAGCCGATCTGATCGAGCAGTTCGGCAACGGCGCCAAGGTCGTCGGGGTGCCGTGCCACGGCCTGGCCGATTCGATAGATCTCGGTGATCGCGCGGCCGCACTTGCTGCCATCGATTCCGCAGTGGCCCGTACCCCGGACGACGTCAGCGGCGTTGTCCTCGGGTGCACCCACTACCCACTGCTTGCCGACGAAATCGCAGCGCGGTTGCCGGCGGGCGTCACACTCTTCGACAGCGCGGAAGCCGTTGCACGACAGACTTTGCGGCGGATCGACGGGCTCGGCGCCGCGGGCGTGGGATCGGGAACCGTCGAGGTATTTGTGAGCGGGCGGCCGGGCGCGCTACCGCCCAGCGCCGAAGCCTTCGACGCCGGGCGGTTGTTGGGCGCGATCAAAGCCTGATCCAGCCTGTATTCAGCCATTCATCAATGGGCAGCTACACCGCTCTGTCAATGGGCAGCTACGCCGCTCTGTCAATGGGCAGCTACGCCGCCGTGACCCCCGTGATGCATCCGCGCACTCATCACCGGCATCGCACTCACCGCGACCACAACTGTCAGAACCCCGACAACCCAGGCCGTCCACGACGCACCGCGCAGAGCGTCGAAGTTCATGACCCAGGGTGAAATGAACATCAAGACGCCGAAAACGCCCATCGCGTAATCCGCCATGGCCAGGTCCGGACGTGCCATGTGCGCCAGACCCGACAGTGCAACCAGGACACCCAGGACGACGAGTGACCACATTGCCCGATCGGTGGTGTCGAGCCACATCGGCGAGAGAGCCGCAAAGACGCCGAGAACCACCGCGACGGCATCTTGCATTCGATTCCACGACTTCATGACGAGACCTCCAAAGACGAGAGTGTGTCCACCTGTAGTACACGCCCGCGGAAGATCGAGATCAACTCTCCGCCAATTGCATTCGCGTTGCAGTTAGGGTCGATACGGGGGCTCGAATATCAAGATTTGTGACCATTCGTCCGGATTACCACGAGCCCACGCGGCGCGCTTGCCGCGATATGTCCCGAGAGTGCCATGAGGGTGAGAGTGGTGAATGCGATAGCGGCGGTGATCATGGGTGGTCCTTTCACTGACTGTCCTCGAGTGTCGTCTGCCGACCTGTGGCCGAGCAGGGCACACGGTGTGAGGACGCTGAGAATCGAAGAGTCAGCGCGGGCGGCCCGTGAGAAGGTTCTGGGGTGACGCAATCGAGTGCCCAGGACGTGATCGAGCAGTTGGCCGATCTCGCGGATCCCGCAGATGCCGTCCACCTTCAGCGGTTCTTCAAGACGGGGCCGGGGGAGTACGGCGAGGGTGATGTCTTCATCGGAGTGCGAGTGCCGAAGACGCGTTCGGTGGTGAAGAAGCATGTGGGCCTCGCGTTGCCTCAGATACGCCTCCTTCTCGACAGCGACGTTCACGAGCACCGGTTGGCCGGGCTGCTGATCCTGGTCGCTCAGTTCGAAAAAGTCAGTCGCCCAAAATTTTTCGACGACGAGAGTCGCGCCCGCATCGCCGACTTCTATCTCACCGCTGTCGAGGACGGGCGGGTGAACAATTGGGATCTCGTGGATTCGTCGGCCGGCCAGATTCTCGGCGGCTGGCTGTACGACCGAGATCGCCGGCTGATCTTCGAGCTTTCCGATTCGGGTGACCTGTGGCGACGACGGGTGGCGCTGCTGACGACGTACGGATTCATCACTCGCGGCGACGCGTCGACCACGCTCGAGCTTGCCGCGCAGGTGCTGGGTGATCGACGAGACCTGACCCAGAAAGCGATGGGCTGGATGCTCCGCGAGGTGGGCAAGCGGGTGGATCGGGATTTGTTGACCGGCTTCCTTACTGAGAATGCAGCAGACATGGGACGCACGGCGCTGAGCTACGCGTGTGAGCACTTGACCGCAGACGAGCGCGCGCACTTCCGGGCAGCCCGCTAGACGACTACCGCTCGGTAGGTTGTGGGACGATTCTCGGTATGCCCGCCACCCGTGTCGAGGCGTCTCGAATTGTGACGATCGGTTCACTGATCGCTGCCGGCGTCGCAGCTCTGTGTTATCTCGTGTACTCCGTTCGAGCCGTCGAACCCGTTGATTTTCTCGTCTACCGTTATGCCGCCCAGGCATTTGCCGCAGGCTCGAACATCTACGAGAGCAATCTTGTCGGCCCGTTGATCGTCGACGAGGGCATGCCGTTCACCTACACCCCGTTCGCGGTGATCTTCCTCTGGCCGACTGTTCTCTTCGACTGGTGGACTGCCTATCTGCTGTGGTCGGGGCTGTGCATCGCGGCCGTCGTGTGGACGGTCGCAAGGTTTACTCCCGCTAGCGTCCCGAAGCGGCCCCTGGTCATGGCAGCATTGGTCCTGGCCGTGTCGGTGACGCCCATCGTCAGTGCACACATCTCCTTCGGCCAGGTGAACCTGGTGCTGATGTTGCTCGTCCTGTTCGACGTGACCCGCCGGGAGGATTCGAGATTCGGCCGATGGATTCCGCGAGGACTTATGATCGGCGTCGCGGCTGCGATCAAGCTGACGCCCGCTCTGTTCGTCGTCTACTTCGTCGTGACGAAGCAGTGGCGGCTCGCGATCTGGAGTTCGATCGGATTTGCCGCGTCAACGGCCGTCGCAGTACTGGTCGACCCGGCCGTCAGCTGGACCTTCTGGTCGGACGTCGTCTGGAATCTCAGTGATCGGGTGGACTTGAGCGGGCAGGCGATCGCGAGTGCCGGCAACAGTTCGCTGCAGGGTGGACTTGCGGCCCTGGGCACCTGGACGGCGGCGCTGGCGATGCCGTTGACCGTGCTGTGCGCGGCGGCAGCGCTCTGGGTCGCCCGAGATGTCTATCGCGTCGGGCGTGCGGTTGATGCGGCGTTGGTGATCGGATTGAGTGCGCCGATCCTGTCGCCGATCAGCTGGATTCACCACTGGGTGTATCTCGTGCCCGCTGCAGTCACGGTTCTCTTTCGGCTTCGATCGCCCCTGCAGTTCGGTGCGGCCGCTGTGGGGTTGGCCGTCGTCTATTGCGGGCCGAGCATGGGGCAGCAGTTCATCGAGACATCGCCGCTCCTGCTGCCGCTGGGGTTGGTCCTTCGTGAGGGCTTCCTGATCGTGACCCTGGTGCTGATTCTTGCGTTGTGGCGGTTGCCCACAACGGCGCCGGAGTGGGTTACGGGGCGGGACTCGGAAGATGGCGTGGATGATGGCTCAGAAGATGACAAAGCCCCCGATTCCGCAGGGAATCAGGGGCCGTCATGCGTGGAAGCAGGGCTTAGAACTCGATCTTCAGGTGATCGGTGATCGGCTTTGCCTGGCAACCGAGGATGTAACCGTTCGCCACGTCCTCGGCGTCGAGGATTTCGGAATTGTCCATCTGAACTTCGCCTTCGGTGACGGTGCAGGCACACGAGCCGCACTCACCTTCCTGGCAGGAATACGGTACGTCGAGGCCCTTGGCGAGCATGATGTCGACGAGCGTCTGCTTGCGCGGCCAGACGAGGGTGTGGGTTTCACCGTCCAGTTCGACCTCGACAGTCGCGGCGTCGGCTGCTTCCTCGTCGGAGACCTCAGCTACCTCGACGTCACGGAACGGGTCGCCGGCGAGTGAATTGAAGACCTCGGCGTGAACCTGCGTGCGGGGCATGCCGGCCTCTGCCAGTGCCTTGTGGACGGCGTCCATGAAGGGGCCGGGGCCGCACATGAAGGCTTCGTACGAGACAAATGGCTTGGCCAGCGTCGCCAACTGCGAGACGGCGGGCAGTCCCTGCACGGTTTCGATCCAGTGGACCACGGTGAGGCGGCCGGGGTGTTGCGCCGCCAACTCGCGAAGTTCGGCGCCGAAGATGACGGACTTCTCGTCGCGGTTCGCGTAGATCAGCACGACATTGCCGCTGCCCTGCGTGAGGGCGGACTTGAGGATCGAGATCACCGGAGTGATCCCGCTGCCCGCACCGAAGAGCAGGAAGTCGTGATCGAGCGACTTGGGCGTGAAGACACCTGACGGCGGCAGCACTTCGATGGTGTCGCCGACCTGGAGCTTGTCGCACAGCCAGTTGGAGCCGTAGCCGTCGACGGTTCGCTTGACGGTCACTTTGGGGGCGTCGTCGGTGAAGGGCGAACTGGCCAGGGAGTAGCAGCGAGCGACCGAGCCGGTCTGATCGCTCGGGATGCGCAGGGTCAGGAATTGACCGGGCTTGTAGTCGAACTTGTCCTTCAGTTCTGCGGGAATTTCGAACACCAGCGACCGGGCGTCGGAAGTCTCTTCGATGACTCCGGACACGGTGAGTACCGCCGATCGCGAGCTGTGCGGTACCTCGACTGTCGTCATCGCGAAGCTAGTCCTCTCGTGAAGCTGGGTAAAGCGCAGGTCAGTGAAGTGCAACATCTAGAACGTGTTCTAGTTCAATGTTAGCAGTGATGAAAAGCTACTGGGGATCGTAGTCGCCGAGCAACACGTTCCCGATCAGCGGGAACCACCTCGGTCTGATCGGGCCGTCCTGGCAGTCCGGGGCGGGGCCGACCTGCCCGAACGGGCGGTTCGCGGGCGGCGTCCGGGCGGTTGAGCTGCCGAAGCCTGTGCAGGGGCTGTTTGTCGGTACACAGTGGAAACCAGGTGAGACGCCGGTCACAAAGAATCGGCTCGAATCCCTCCCGCAGTCACATTCGTGCACATCCCCGAGGAGATACCGATGGCTATCGAGCTCAACCAGATCTGGGACTTTCCCATCAAGGAGTTCCACCCCTTCCCACGCGCCCTGATGGGTGTGGGCGCTCACGACATCATCGGTGTGGAAGCCAAGAACCTCGGCTTCAAGCGCACCCTTCTGATGACAACCGGTCTGCGCGGTTCGGGCATCATCGAGGAACTGGTCGGCAAGATCGAGTACCAGGGTGTCGAGGTCGTGCTCTACGACAAGGTCGAGTCGAATCCCAAGGACTACAACGTCATGGAGGCCGCGGCTCTCTACCAGAAGGAGAAGTGCGACTCGATCATCTCGATCGGCGGTGGTTCGAGCCACGACGCCGCCAAGGGAGCTCGCGTCGTGATCGCACACGACGGTCGCAACATCAACGAGTTCGAGGGCTTCGCCAAGTCCACCAACAAGGAGAACCCGCCGCACATCGCCGTATCCACCACGGCCGGTACGGGTTCCGAGACGTCGTGGGCGTACGTCATCACCGACACGTCGGACATGAACAACCCGCACAAATGGGTCGGCTTCGACGAGGCGACCATCGTCACCCTGGCGATCGACGACCCGCTGCTCTACTACACCTGCCCTCAGCACTTCACCGCGTACTGCGGCTTCGACGTACTCGCGCACGGCAGTGAGCCTTTCGTGTCTCGTCTCGATTTCGCGCCCTCGCTCGGTAACGCGATCTACTCGGTCGAGTTGGTCGCGAAGAACCTGCGCGAGGCTGTCTTCGAGCCGCGCAACCTCAAGGCTCGCGAGGGAATGATGAACGCGCAGTACATCGCCGGGCAGGCCTTCAACTCCGGCGGACTCGGCATCGTTCACTCGATCTCGCACGCGGTCAGTGCCTTCTTCGACAGCCATCACGGTCTGAACAACGCCATCGCGTTGCCGCGTGTGTGGGAGTACAACCTGCCTTCGCGCTACGAGCGCTACGCCCAGTTGGCCGGTGCACTCGGTGTCGACACTCGTAACCTCACCACGGTTCAGGCTGCAGATGCTGCCGTCGAGGCGGCCATCCGTTTGGCCAAGGACGTCGGTATCCCCGACAACTTCGGTCAGGTTCGTACCGATTCGTACGCGAAGAATCAGATGAACACCAAGAAGTACGAGGGTCGTGGTGATGTCATCAAGGGTGACGAGAAGACTGTGCGCGCCATCTCCGAGCACATTCAGGACGACTGGTGCACCCCGGGTAACCCCCGTGAGGTCACCGTGGAGTCGATGATCCCGGTTGTCGATCACGCGATCAACAAGTCGTACTTCTAGCAGGGCCTCCGGCCCCGTGCGCGCTTAAGGAGTCCAGAGACTGCTTAAGCGCGCACGGGGGGCTTGCCCCCATGAAAGGTGTTCAATGTCCAATCGCAGTTTCTCCAGCGGAATCGAAGTGAAAGATGCTCTGCGAGAGCAGGACTACATCGCGGACGACGAGTTTGCGGTAGTCGTTCATCTGGCGACGGCGCTGGGGCGTCCGCTCCTGCTCGAAGGGCCGGCCGGTGTCGGCAAGACGGAACTGGCGAAGTCTCTGGCTGCGATCGGGGGCCGCAAACTGGTGCGATTGCAGTGCTACGAAGGGCTGGACGACAATCGCGCCCTGTACGAATGGGACTACGCGAAGCAACTCCTGCACGTGCAGATGCTCCGCGACCGGATCAGCGATCAGGTGTCCGAGTTCGACAGCGTCGCCGAAGCGTCGAAGTTTCTGGCCGATCAGGATTTCGGTTTGTACTCCGAGAACTTCTTGTCCGTGCGGCCGCTGCTCGAAGCGATCCTCTCACCCGAACCGGTGGTGCTCCTGGTCGACGAGGTGGACCGCACCGAGGAATCGATGGAAGCGTTGCTACTGGAGATCCTTGCCGAACAGCAGATCACCATCCCCGAGGTCGGCACGTTCGTGGCCCGATCGCAGCCCTGGGTCATCTTGACGTCCAACGACACTCGCGAACTCTCGCCGGCTCTCAAGCGGCGCTGTCTGCATTACCATCTCGGCTATCCGACGTCGGAGCGTGAACGCGAGATCGTCACGGCCCGAGCACCGGAGGTAGATGCGGCCACGGCCACGGAGGTTGTCGAATTGGCTCGCATCCTGCGTGATCTCCCGCTGCGCAAGAGCCCGTCCATCTCGGAGGTCATCGACGCTGCCAGAGCCGCAACAGTGCTCGCGGCCAGCGGATTCGACACCGCCTCCGACGCCAAGGTGCGCGACATCCTGCTCACGGCGTTGCTCAAGTACTCGTCCGACGTGACGCTGGCCAAGGAGCGATTCGACGGAAAGCTTCTCGAATCATCTTCGCGCGACGGTGGTGAACCGATCGAGCGAGCCACTGTGGCAAGCAAACCCGCCAACACGACGACGGCCGTGTTCCGGGGAACCGGCGGACGCGACCCCCATCAACAGGGAATCCGCGGCGGCAGCGGAATCCGTTCGACGCGATGACGACGCTCGGTGGCCTCGCCGTGTGGCAGCCGTCGTTTGTTCTCGACGTGGTGTCCGCGAGCTTCGGTCGATTGCTGAGGGCGGCCGGAGTTTCCGCGTCACCGGCCGAGGTCATCGAGGTTCGGCGTGTCCTCGCGATGGTCGGCGCCTCGGATCGCGAGACATTGCGAGCGTGTCTCCGGGCAGTGTGCGCCAAGTACTCTCACGAGCAGGCCGGTTTCGAGCGGGCGTTCGACGCGCTGTTCCGGCCGGCCGCAGGCAAAGAACACGCCGAGCGGATGGCATCGCGAGCCGAGGTGGCGGACGGTCTGCCCACCGCGCTCGGGATCGACGAGGATCAAGAAGTTGGTCGGTACGCCGAGTACAACGAGCGTGCGGCCGAGGTAGGCGACTACTTCGACACTCCGGAGGCGGAGAAGGGCTTCAACCCTCACAAGGACGACGACGATGTGTCGATGACGTCGAGTGACGCCGAACTGTCGGTCGATACCGGTTCGGAGACCGGTCGACGCGGGGTCAGTTACACGGTCGACGTGGACCGTGCAGCCTCGGCGGTGGTCGGTGACCTCAGTACCAGTGTTGCTGCAGCAGTAGTCGGTTCGTTGTCGTGGGACGATCCTACGTCCATCCTGGCCTGGCTGGACGCCTACGACCCGAGCAAGGCGTACGCGGACGTCTCCGACGACGGACCGTTGACGCAGGCGCAATTGAATCGGCTCGTCGAGGCAGTCGAAGCGTTTGTGCAAGCGCTCTCGGCCGCTGCGCTGGCCGAATCCGCTCCCGATGCGCCGGACAGTGAATCTGCTGCCGGTGCAACGCACAACGACATCGAACTCGCGTGCCACGAGGTGCTTCGGCGGATGCGAGGTCCGTCCAGGCCTCGACCCCGTGAGCGCTCTCGTGGGCATCTCGACATGCGCCGCACGGTCCGTTCGAGCCTGCGTACCGACGGAATACCCTTCCATCTGGTCGTGAAAGCCCCTCGCCCCGATCGTGTTCGGCTGCTTCTGATCGCAGACGTGTCATTGTCCGTGCGCCCCATCACCGCGTTCACTCTGCGGATGGCTCAGGCAATGCATCGGCGGGCAGATCGTTGCGAAGTACTCGCATTCGTCGATCGTCCGGTCGACGTGACCGAGACCCTTCTCGCCAGTAGTGGTGACGGCGCACTGGCCGCGGTACTCGCGCACCCGGGTCTGGATCTGGAAGCCAGCAGCGATTACGGGCGGGTGCTCACAGAATTGTTGGACGAGCACGGAAACACCTTGAACTCACGGACGTCTGTCATCATCGTGGGCGACGGTCGGTGCAACGGGTTGCCCCCGCAGGCGGACAAGCTCGAGGAACTCCGCCGAAAGGTCCACCGTCTGGCCTGGATCACGCCGGAACCACAGCGTTACTGGAACCAGGCATCGTGCGCGATGCCGGAGTATTCGGAGATCTGCGACGAGGTTGTTGTTGCCCGAGATGCCGCGCAACTGATGGCAAAGGCCGCTGAACTGGGGCACGCACTTCGCTGATGTCAGTGCACTTCACCGATGTCACTGCGCGATCTGTCGTGAACTAGTTTGATCTCATGTCCGAAATCAGGGGATCGATCTGGCGACCGATCGCGGCGCTGACAGTGCTCGGCGCCGTGTGTGGGGTTGTGGCGCTCGGCGTGTTTCAGTGGTGGTGGAAGTCGTTGGCGTCACCGCACATTCTCACCGGAGGATCCTATCGGGAACCGTTTTCCGAACCGACATACACCGGACCCATATTCATGGACCTCTTTCCGGCAGAACCTGCCCCGTGGTTGTACTCGGGACTGGTCCTCGGACCGACTGTGGTCGGCTTGCTCGCCGGGATCGTGTTCGTGGTCTTCGTCCGGTGTAATCGCGCGCAGAACCGCGCGAGTACACCGGACGAATCATCAGAGCGCTAGCAACGCGCGCGAGCGCAGGCGAGGGTCTGCCAACGGACGTAGCGCCAATCGCAGCAGGACCAAGGCGTTGTCGTCGCCGGCGATCCTGTTGACTTTCAACGTATTGCACTCGACGCACTGGTGAACGAGCATCCATTCACCGTCTTGCCGGACCGACAGGGACAGCGCCGCCATTGCGCCTCTGCACTGTTGTGCTCGGTCGCCGGGAATGCGTCCATCGACGTGTCGGCTTGCCAGACAGTTCGGGCAGTGGTTCCGATGGGCGGTGCCCGGCGCCGCAGTGGAGATGTCCAAACGGCATGTGAGACAACGGAAGCTCGATCCTTGTTCTCCGCCGATTCCGTGCAGTACGTGCTTGGCCCGTTGCGGTGCCCGCCGCGCGCGGGTGCTGGGATTCCTACGTGGCATCTGATTCCCCTTCACAAGTCGCCGAAGGCTTCGAGCGGGAAGGGCGGTTGCGCGAGCGGCCGCACTGCCATTCTCATCAACAACAACTGGTTGTCGTCTCGGCTGACGGGGTTGGAGGTGAGTTCGAAGCATTGTGCGCAGCGGTGGATGATCATCCAATCGCCACTACGCAGCACCGCGATGGAAATGGGGGCCATCCGCATTCCGCAGTCTGACGGCCCACCTTCCACCTGGTCGAACAGGTGTCGGGAATGCAGGCAACTGGGGCAATGGTTTCGGCGATCGCCGTCGGGGCCGTGCGTCATGACGGTGAGCCCGCACTGAACGCAGGAGAAGGTGTCGGTATTCGAGATGGAATTGTGTGATCGAGGCACTGGAGAACTCCTAGCTGAGTGAACAAAGCAGGTAGGAGCAGGCCGAGGGGGCCTCGCGGCTGTCAGTCCGTCGTTTGGAATCAGGTTCCGCGGATCAGTAGGTGATCTCGAGGATTGCGGACAGGGCAGGGGCGAGAGGCGCGCTCGGCGCGGGCTGGGTCATAAACACCTTCTGAATCGGTTCTACGGGCCACTCTGGCCGCAACCGAAAGTACAGCGGGACCTTCTCGCCGCGCCATTCATTTTCCCGAGACGCCTTACCTGCCCGAACGGGTAGGTAAGCGCCTCTCCTTCGGTGGGTGTGCCCCGTCTGCTGTCCGCGTAGGCTCGGGGCCAGCGATTGTAAGGTGGATCACACCAGTTTGTGCACGTGGGAGTTGATGCGCTGAGAGCGACGGATGCGAAATCCCGACCGGAGATCTCAGAGCAGCGAGAGGAGAGTGGGGTCGTGTCCGTGGCTTATCCGGATGCTGTGAACCACGGTGTTCATCGCCGCGGTACTGCTGCTCGACTGGTCAAATTTCACGCCCCCGAGATCGTCTTCGGCATCGGTTCCCTGGTCGAGGCAGCACACGCGACTCTGAGGTTCGGCGGGTTCCGACCGTTCCTGGTCACCGATCCCGGTCTGATCGACGCCGGATGGGTCAGCGAACTCGAAGGCCATCTCACCGAGCAGGGGTTGACCGCGACGGTGTGGTCAGGGCTGACGCCCAACCCCAAGGACTTCGAGATCGCGGCCGGATTCGAGGTGTACCAGGAAGGCGAGTGCGACGTCATCATCGCGCTCGGCGGCGGTTCCGTCATCGACGCGGCAAAAGGTGTGGCAGTCCTCGCTGCCAACGGCGGCAACATACTCGACTACGAGGGTGTAGATCAGGCGACAAAACCGATCCCGCCGTTGGTGATGGTTCCCACCACGTCCGGCACCGGCGCGGACGTGTCGCAGTTCTGCATCGTCACGGACACGACCCGCGGCACCAAGATCACCATCATCGGCCGGGCTCTGGTCCCCGATGTGACGGTCATCGATCCGCGGTTGCTCACGACGATGCCCGAGTGGCTCAATGCTGCAACGGGATTGGATGCACTGACGCACGGTATCGAAGCCTTCGTCTCGCTGGCGCACAATCCGTTGACCGATCATCACGCGCTCCGCGCTGTCGGGCTGGTGACCGAGAATCTGGTGCACACGATCCAGGACCCGATGGAGATGGAAGCGCGGTCGGTGATGGCGCAGGCGAGTCTCGAGGCCGGGTTGGCGTTTACCAACGCGATACTCGGCGCCGCGCACGCGATGAGCCATCAGGTGGGCGGCATGCTCGACCTGCCGCACGGCGTCATCAACGGAATTCTGTTGCCCCACGTCATCCGGTTCAATTCCACGACGGACGCTGCCCCCTTTGTTGCCATCGCTGCGGCACTGAGTCTTCCCGAGCAGCACGGCACCCCGGAGGAAGCAGCGCTGGCGGTGGCCGATCGGGTCGAACGGCTCGCGCGTGAGGTCGGCGTGCCGAAGGGGCTGGGGGAGTTGGGTGTTCGAGAGGAAGATCTGAGTAGGCTCGCCAGCTTCGCTTTGCTCGACGCCTGCATGTCCACCAATCCCCGGGAAGCGACGCAGGAACAGATGGTGGCGTTGTTCAGAGGTGCCTTGTGAAGATGGACGCTGTGAAGATGGACGCTGTGAAGAGGGACGCTGTGAAGTGGTGGAGGCGATGACCGCGGACCTGTCCAGGCTCACCGGATTGCGGTCGGGTAAGAGTTCGTTCTACCCGCAGTATCGCGGTGCGGCCGAGCGCCTCGAGCGCGTCGTACATGCGCTGGAATTGATCTCGCGGGCTTTGGTGCGCACCGTCGAGGGCCCGGAAACTCTGGTCTGTGCGGTCGCGGAAGCTGCCCGCGCTCATCTGAGTGCCAACTGGATAGTCTTCGCCTTGGCCGACGGGACCTTGCCCGACGCCGGGCCCCGGCGATTGGTCCTCGGTCCGGATGCGACGCCGTTCCTGGTCGACAATGTGGAGGGGCCACCGCTTCCGGAGGATGTCGTCGAATGCCTCGACGACATCCGTTACGGCAGAATCGAATCCAACTCGGTGATCGACGCTCACTACGCGTTTGTGCCGATCGTGCTCGGCGGTGGTGTGGTCGGCGCCTTTGCGGCCTGGACGCCGGCCAACCGGACGCTCGATACGACGGACGGGGCCGTGCTCAGCATTCTGGCCAGCCAGACTGCTGTGGCCCTGCAGAATTCGGCGCTCTATCAGCGCGGACAGTTACTGCTCGAACGTGCTGAAGATGCGTACGCGGAGGCCAATCGCACGGCGGCCGATCTTGCGGTGCGCAACAGCGAATTGGAGTCCACTCAGCGTCAGTTGGGAGTGGCGCACCGACATCAGGTGGTCGACGACGAACGTCACCGGATCGCCCGCGAACTTCACGACAGTGTGACGCAAGCGGTGTTGTCGGCCGGCATGCAGATCGAGGTCTGCCGCAGCGACATCCCGGAGGCCGAGCGCAGTGAAAGACTGGACTTGGCAAAGGATTTGACCAGGCGGGCAGTCGAGCAGCTTCGTTCGGCGATCTATGCTCTCAATCATTCCTCGGACGCGGACCGCACGTCGCTGCCAGAGATGCTCGAGCAGCTCGGCGTGGTTCACATGCCCGACGAGTTGGCGGTCAGCGTTCGCGTCGGCGGTACCCCGACAGAACTTCCGGGCGATGCCGAACACGCTCTTCTGCGGATCGCCGGGGAAGCCCTGTTCAACGCAGCGGTCCATGCTCACGCGAATCGGGCAGTACTCCGTCTGACCTATCGGGCGGACTCGGTGTTGCTGTCGGTCTCCGACGACGGTGACGGCGACCCTGCGCGAATGCGTCTGATCCTCAAACTCGCAGCCACCAACGATCTCGACGGCCGCCATCGCGGTCTCGCGAACATGCAGGCGCGAACACTCGAGTTGGGTGGTGCGCTCGAAGTACGTCGCGCGCGGATCGGTGGGATTCAGATTCTCGTGCGACTACCACTGCCGTTCGACTCGGGCATGGAAAACCTTTGCTCCACCACTGAAATCGAGAGCGAGGAATCATGACCACTGCGCGTCCCGTCATCACCCGCGGAGCATCGCCGGTTCAGGGATTGGTTCGAATCGTCCTGGTCGACGACCATGCAATTCTGCGGCAAGGGCTCCGCTCGGTGCTCGAGCGCGAAAGCGACCTCGAGATCGTGGGGGAGGCGTCGTCCCTCGCCGAGGCGCTTGCCGTCGTCGACAAGGTCGGCCCGGACATCGTCCTGATGGATCTCAAACTCTCCGCAAGCTCCGACTACGAGGGGCTGACCCTCTGTGGCCAATTGTCGTCAGCGCATCCTGGGCTCGGACTGTTGGTTCTCACCACCTTTCTCGATGATCAACTGGTAGTGCGAGCGGTGCACGCAGGTGCTCGCGGCTATGTGGTCAAAGACGTCGACACCACCGAGCTGGTGCGGGCGATCAGAGCGGTCTCGCGAGGCGAGAGTGCGTTCGATTCTCGCAGCGCATCGGCTGTCGTCCGTTCGCTCAACGGACAGTCGGCAACCAAGGAACGATTGACCGATCGCGAGCTAGAGGTACTGCGGCTTCTCGCAAACGGTTTGTCCAACATCAAGATCGGTGAGCGATTGTTCATCTCACCGACCACTGTCAAGTTTCACGTCAGCAACATCATGCGCAAACTCGAGGTGAGCCGACGAGCGGAAGCTGTCTACGCCGCGAGTAAGCAAGGTCTGATCTAGCTTCGGTCGGAGACCGTCCAGGCGCGTAGTGCCTGATGCTGGACGAGGAGCACGCTCGAACGAGTTGTGCGGAGAGTCGACGCGGTCATGTCGGCAGTCAGACCGACCGCGATTCGAAGTACCAGAACCTCACGTTGGTCGTCGGTCAGGCGACGGGGGCGTTTGAATTGCCTGTTGATGTTGTGTGACTGGGGAATTGCCGCAATCCGTTGCGATGCCAACTCGTACGCAAATGTCTCGATCCGCGTGTCGGCCGAGATCGTGCCGGACATTCGTGTGACGACGTCCAAGGTGCATTGGTGGGCGAGATCGTCGGCGAACGGTGCGACAGACGTTCCGAGAAGTCTGGCGCGATAGTAGAGAACGACGCGAGGGTGCAACCGGGCCAGGAGTTTCGAGAGTGCATGGTGATCGCCGGCGAATGCCTCGGCGGCGGTGCGATTCAACGAAATCGATCGTTCACAGGTTTCGGGTGAAGCGGTGTGTGCGAGGGGCGGAGTCGGTGAAGTGTTCGCGCCCCTGATCGACAGCTTCATCAACAACTCCTCGGGTACACCGCACCTGACCATGCTGGACCGAGAATTGAGGTACCCCGCCGAAATTGCGGGTAAACCCGAAGTTACCTGCCAGGTGTCCGGTCTTTTCGCCGGGAGCGCCAGTCCGCGAGCATGCGCGGCATTTCCGCGGCCATGAAGTCGAAGAAGTCGCGCAGATCGGCCATCCGATCGCCGGCCGTGGTTCCTTCGCCGAGGACTCGAATTCCCTCGTCCGCAACTGCCGAGACCTGATAAAGGGAGGACTGTTTCGTGACAAACGCGTCGGCCCACATCTCGACGCTGACGCAGTAGTGCTGACGCCTCGACCCGGGGACGGCCACACGCTCTATCAACCCGACTTGCTGGAGGTATCGGACAGCTCCGGAGATGGCGGCGGGGCTCACTCCCAACCGAGATCCGAGATCTCCCGGTGTGGACGAGGGCGTCTCGCTGGTCATCAGCGCGGCCCAGACGCGTGCGGGCATCGGCGGAAAACCCATGTCGCTCAGCACGAGTGAGAGTCGCTCGACATAGTGTCGGCTCTCGTCCGGGACGACGGTATGGCTGGTGTCGGTCATCGGAACCTTTCGATCTTTCCTTCTTTTCTATCTTCACACATTTGTGAAATCGGCGTACGGTCAAATTCATGGGTGCGGCAATTTCAGTGAAAAGCCTCGTCAAGACCTTCGGTACCACCCGCGCGCTGGACGGCCTCGATCTCGACGTCTCGACGGGTGAAGTACACGGATTCCTGGGGCCGAACGGCTCCGGAAAGTCCACCACTATTCGTGTGCTTCTCGGCCTGCTCCGCTCTGACTCCGGGGACGCAACCGTCCTCGGCGGCGATCCGTGGCGAGACGCCGTGACTTTGCATCGACGGCTCGCGTACGTACCCGGCGACGTGAATCTGTGGCCCAACCTCACCGGCGGGGAGGCTGTCGACCTGTTGGCCGGTCTGCGCGGTGGTCTGGACCGAAAGCGGCGCAGCGAGTTGCTCGAGCGCTTCGAGCTGGACCCGACCAAGAAGGCGCGTACGTACTCGAAAGGTAACCGGCAGAAGGTTGCACTCGTTGCTGCCTTTTCGTCGGACGTCGACCTTTACGTCCTCGACGAACCGACATCAGGACTCGACCCGTTGATGGAAGCGGTATTTCAGGACTGCGTCGAGGAAGTGGCTCACGCCGGGAAGACGGTTCTGCTGTCGAGCCATATCCTGGCCGAGGTAGAGGCATTGTGCGATCGCGTGAGCATCATCCGCGACGGGCGGACGGTGGAAGAGGGAACACTCTCCGAACTCAGGCATCTCACCCGCACATCCGTCTCGGCGGAGACGGTGCGCCCGATCGGTGGACTCGACGGACTCGGCGGTGTCCACGACGCGGTAATCGACGGTAACCACTTCACCTGCGAAGTCGACAGCGCACAACTCGGGCCACTCATGACGTACTTGGTCGGCTTCGGGATCGTGGCGCTCACTTCCACTCCGCCAACGCTCGAAGAACTCTTCTTGCGGCACTACGGTGACGAGCGGGCCAGGGAGACTTCGGTCCACCTGCGGGCCGAGACCGGAGTATTGCCATGACCGTCGTTGCCGAAGCCGCTCCACCGGTACCGGCGTCGGCAAGTCAGTTCACCGGCACGCGCCGACTGGTTCGGTTGGCTTTGCGACGGGACCGGATCCAGCTTTCCGTGTGGGTCGTCTCGATCGTGCTGTTCATGCTGCTTGTCGTCGCCAGTGTGACCGGGCTGTACACGACACCCGAGGAATTGCGAAACATCGCAGTCAGTTCCGCGGTATCGCCGGTGGCGCTGGCAACCAACGGAATCGTGTCCGGCGATTCGCAGGGCGCGATAGTCGCCAGTCAGTCGGTGCTCGTGTTCGCGTTGGTGGCGGCATTGATGAGTACCCTTGCGGTGGTTCGCCATACGCGACAAAACGAGGAGACCGGCCGTGCCGAGATGATCGGTGCGGCGGTGGTAGGTCGGCGAGCGCTCTTGACCTCCGCGTTGATTGTCACGGTCGGTGCGAATGTGGTTCTGGCACTGGGAATTGCACTGGGATCGATCGCCGTCGGCCTGCCGGTCGGCGGTTCGCTCGCACTGGGCGCGTCGATCGGCGGTACCGGAATCGCGTTTGCCGGAGTGGCGGCAGTGACGGCGCAGATCACCGACGGCGCTCGTACGGCCAACGGGTTGGCGGGCGCCGCGATCGGTGTCGCCTTCATGCTGCGCGCGATCGGTGACGTCAACAGTACGGTCGTCGACGACGGAACTCGCGTGGTGAGCGGTTGGTTGTCGTGGCTCTCACCGATCGGGTGGGCACAACAGATCCGACCTTTCGACGACGACGCCTGGTGGATCCTGTTGTTGTTGATCGGATTTGCGTCTGTGCACGTGGTGGTGGCTTTTGTTCTCATCGGCCATCGCGATCAGGGAGCAGGACTCGTTCAGCCCCGACCCGGCCCGCCGGCCGCGGCATCGTGGCTACCATCGGCTTGGGGCCTGGCGTGGCGCATGCAGCGAATGACGATGTTCTGGTGGATCTTTGCCGTCGTCATACTCGGATTCGCGTACGGTGCTGTGGGCAACGAGATCGACGCGATGGTGGGATCGTCGCAGCAGACCGCAGAGATGTTCGAGAAACTCGGTGGCGGCGGTACGGATCTGGTGGACTCCTACTTGGCCACCGCTCTCGGTCTCACGTCGATAGTCATCGCGGCATATTCGGTCCAGAGTCTTCTCCGTATGCGGGGCGAGGAAACCTCGGGACGGCTCGAACCGTTGCTGGCAACCTCGCTGTCGCGGCGGAAGTGGATGCTGTCCCACTTGGGGGTGGTTGTCGGCGGCGTGATCCTCGCGCACGTCTTGATGGGTGCGTTCACCGGATTCGCCTTCGGGCTCGTCACGAATGACATCGGCGGCAACACATTTCGGATGACCGGCGCGGCGTTGGCGTATCTGCCTGCGGTGCTTGTCGTCGTGGGGTTGGTGTCGTTGGCTTTCGGACTGTTTCCGACGTATGCGTCGTCCCTCTCCTGGGGAATCTTGGCGGCATGCATCGTGCTCGGGCAACTCGGTACGTTGCTGAAACTTCCGCAGATAGTGCTGGATCTGTCGCCGTTCACCCACGTGCCGGGTGCCCCTGCCGAGCCGGTGACAGTTCTACCAATTCTGGCAATGATCGTTGTGGCAGTAGTGCTTTCGACAGCATCGCTTGTTGCGTTCCGTCGTCGCGACCTCCAGGTGTAGTCGAGCTGCACTCAATTGGGAGTTCAACTCAGAATTCGACGAAGCTGGCGAGCCCGAGCAGCAAGCCGTCCGGTCGAGTCGAATAGTTCGGATTCGTCAACACAGAGAGTGTCTGTCGCCCAGGCAGTCCCGTGGCGCAGGCGATACCACGGTGACAGCGTTCGGGGATCTGCCGTGAGGTGCTCCGGGATGAAATGCGCGGTGAACTCGATGGTCGGAATGGCCACGGGCATCGTCAGTGTCGCGAACAGTCCAGGTGGAAGTGCATCGAGCAGGACCGCCGCACGCTCTTGCGCCGTGAAATCGAGATCTGTGAGCAGCCGGATCCAGACGTCGAATTCGGGGGAGTCACCACCGGCGAACGGCCTCGCCGAATTGATCGGCCGAATGTCGAGGTGCTGGGCGAACGGCACAAAATCCACCGGGATCTCCAGTGGCGGCAGGGTTGACGGGTCGGCCGAACTCGGCTCGACTCCGGGGGCGGACAGCGTCGTGACTCCTGTGTCGCGGGCTAACCGAACAAGGGCGGATCCTGCACCGGTCAGCGTGACGTGGCAACTGACGGTCCGCCCGCCCCGCATCTCGCCGACAGTCAATTCGGCCGGCCCCGGAGGGACGGGGCGGTCCAGGTGTGCCGTGACTGCCAGCGGTTCGGCTCCGGACGCGTCGGCGGCGACTCGCAGCATCCGTGCTACGGCAAGTCCGCCCTGAATGCCGTCGAAACTCCGCCAGCTGGAGTCGAATTCGGTGTGATGACGCGCTGCGTCGGTCGGCGACGTGGCCGTCACGGATGCCTGACTAGTAATTGCCATAGTCAGCAGATTAGATGCTGACTATGGCAATGGCAAGCCAGGGTCTATTCGGGAGTGCTGGACGACCCACCGAAGAGCATGTAGATGAGGATCTGAAGAATGCCGAGAGGATTGATCTCGCCGAGGCTGCTCATGTGTGAGGAACTCCTGATTGCGGGGATGGGTAGTGTTGCGTCGCAACGTCACTGAAAGTACGGCAATTCAGACAATGCGGTGCGGAATTTACCGATAATTCACTGTCCGCGAGTCGGGCGGCAGTGCAGGTAAGCGTCGGTGACGACGTCGAGAACGCGATTGCCGTGCGCATCGACCAGTTTTGCCGTGATGGTGACCAATCCTCGCGCGCGATTGTCGAACACGACGTTGTCGACGGTGACCTTTCCGCTCAGGGTGTCACCGGGGCGAAGTGGACGTAGGAAGCTCACGTCGCGCATGGTCTTTCCGGCGATCACGTTCCACTGGTCGTAGAGACTGTCGACCACCAACTTCTGGCAGATCGACAGGGTGTGCAGTCCGCTGGCGATCAACCCGCCGAAGACCCCGGACCCGGCGGCTTCCTTGTCGATGTGAAACCACTGGGGATCCCACTGGGTTGCGAACTCGACGATCTCTTCTTCGGTCACCGAATACGATCCCAATGGGATCACTTGGCCGATCTCGAGATCTTCGGCGAACACTGTGCGTTTGTGAAGGGCGGCCGAATCGTTCATGTCTGTGTGAATCTCCTGCGTGTTCCGGGTGTACTCGGAACATACTCCGGCAGTGTGTTCGAGTCGGTCTCCGGTGTCGTCGGGTAATCCAGGGTCACTAGAATCGTCACATGGTTGACGACGCGAAGATCGAGCCGAGGGCGCTGGCAGGAACGTGGCACTTCGAGCGCGACATCGTCGACCGCCTTTCCGGTTCCACCAAGCATGTCTTCGGAGAGACCACTATCTCCGACGCCGATGATGGTCGGATGCGCTGGTACGAGAGTGGAACTCTGCGTGACGGCGATCTGGAACTGCCCGTGTTCCGGACTCTGTTCATCGCCGAGCACGGCCTCGCGTGGGCTGTGACATTCGAGGACGGCAGAGAGTTTCACGACTGGGCACCGGGGGAGGAAGTCGTGCACCTGTGCGGTGCCGATACCTACCGCGGGCGAATCGACGTCACTGCCGGCGATCGATCGGCCTGGACTGTCGTCTGGACCGTGACGGGGCCGACCAAGGACTACACGATGACCACGCATCTCACCCGGCCCTGATCACAGCGTTCGCCAGTTATTCGACGCCGATCGTCACCTCGGTGGACTTCACGAATACCGTTGCAGCTTGGCCTGGTTCAAGGTCGAGATCCAGCGCGGCATCGCGGGTGATCGACGAAGTCACGATCTGGTTCCCGCCGTCCAATTTCACCTTGACTGTTGCCATGACGGTGCCGAGGTTGACCTCGGTGATGGTGCCGGTGAGTTGATTTCGTGTGGACAGTCGCATCTCTGAACTCCTGTGCTCTCGGGTAGTTGTATTTCGACCCTAAGCTGCCTGGCCCGTGGATACCCAGCGATTCCGCAGGTGCGGACATGCAGGCGAGAGAGTTGCGCGGATGATGTCGGCCGCCCGCGGTAGATTCCGGTCATGACTGAACCTGTGAAGGGCCCGGCGTCGTACTTTCCGTCGATCGAGAAGAAGTACGGTCGGCCGATCGGTGAATGGCAAGAGCTGATTCGAAGCTCAGAGCTCACCAAGCACATGGAATTGGTGAATTGGTTGAAGTCGGAGCACGGTATGGGCCATGGTCATGCGAATGCCCTTGTCGCGCATACGTTGAAAGAAGGCTAGTTCACTTCAGGTGGCAGTAGCGTCCAGCACCAACCAGCCGCCGTGATGCTCGAATACCTCGAACGGCACACCGGTCTGCCGGCCGACTGCGCGCAGCGACTCGAGATCGAAAGTGCGGATGTGGCCGTGGCACGCGGTGGCTTCGTTTTCGAAGGGGACGGCTATGACGACCCTCTGACGTGCGATTCGGAGTGCCTGCGCAATCACCGCTGCGCCGACTGAGTCGTCTACGTGCTCGAGGAGATGAATCGCGGTGACGGTGTCGGCGCTGTTGTCCGGAGCCGGGACTTCCCCCGCGTCGCAGATCACCGTGTCGATCTTGATGCCGAGTTCGGGGGCTACCGCGTCGAGCAGGATCATCGTTCCGGGCAGGATGTCCGTGGCGGTCACGTCCATTCCGGCGCGCGCGAGCCGAAGGGGCAGGAAACCGAAGCAGGACCCCAGATCGAGCACGGAGCCACGAACCAGTTCTTCGGCTTTGTCGTGGATCGGTGCGAAATCCGCAGTGCCGTCCAGTAGTTCGGCAAGCGAGTTCCGGTAGTAGGTGGTCCAGGATTCGAGAGCACCGTCCACGGTGGAGCGAACCAGACCGACCATCGTCAGCTCGAATTCGTCCTGACCGAACTCCGCGTCCTGAATCGACGAGGTAACTCCGGCGACGAGGCGCTCGCTCAGATCGGCCGGATTGAGGGAGTGCCGGACGTGGAGGCGACCGCCTCGACGATCGAGCGAGATCGGACCGGAATCGACCCGTTCGACGGTGACATGCCCGAACGACCACAAGCCCGGCGTCGACGGTGCCAGTGAATCCAGGACCGGTTCGTTTGTGGTGGTGGACATGATCACCTTTCTCGGGTGGCTGATGCTCTATCAGGTGCTGATGCCGGTCCGCAGGGACTGCGTACCTGTTTTCAAGAGTTCCGGTAGCTCGAGTGAATCGTCGGTGAGCCACTGCTCGTACGCCGACATGGCCACCCCGAGCAGAAGATAGCCGACGGTGCGTGGGCCGTGATCGGTCGGTTCGAGATTCATTCGTCGTGCGACGTAGTCGGCGACCACCTGTCGCCACCCTTCGTACATCACCACAGAGTATGCCTGAAGCGTCGGAACTTCGAGGATCAGTTCCATCCGTTTGCGATGTACCGCAGTCTCTTCCGGTGGAAAGGTGTTGAACGTCAACAATGCGGATTCGAGTGCGTCGACCAACGGGATGTCGGCGGGCAGTGAATCCAGGTGCTCGCGCATCTCGCCGAGATGCCCGTCGAAGTCTCCCCAGGGAACGGCGTTCTTGGACGGGAAGTAGCGAAAGAAAGTCCGACGCGCGATGCCGGCGGCGTCGGCTATCTGGTCGACGCTCACCTCGTTGAAGCCGACTGTGGAGAACAGCTCGATGCCGATCGTGCTGATTCCCTCCTTCGTTGTGGAGGGGCGACGACCTATCCGAGCGGACGGTTTCTTGCGGCTACGCATACTTTTTTCGCTCCATGTGTGTCATTCTGCACTCGATGCCATTACAGTGGTGAACCGAGTCACAGTGAAGTCCCACTAGTGACCACCAACTCCCAGGTTGGAAGTCTGATCTACAGACTTCCAGACGGAGTGCGAACGCAGGAGGAATCCATGTCAGATCGTGACAACAAGGCGCTCGAGAACGACCTCGTCGAGGAGTCCCTCGTGGAGGAAGTTTCCATCGACGGCATGTGCGGCGTGTACTGACCGTGTCTGCTTTGGATCTCGACGCGGGGTGGAAACTCCACCCGCAGGTAGCGCTTCGCCCCGAACCTTTCGGGGCGTTGCTCTACCACTTCGGAACGCGCAAGCTCTCGTTCCTGAAGAACACGACCATCGTTGCGGTGGTCAAGGCGTTGCCAGACCATCCTGATGTCCGGTCCGCACTGCGTGCGCAAGGCATCGAAGATGACGCGGCTCCCCAATATGCCCGTGCGCTGAGCACTCTCGCCGATTCGCACATGATCGTGCCTGTCTGAGCCAGACGCTCGCCCCCCACGTGCGGAACAGCCCTTCTGCACGTTCGCCCGCTTCATTTCTTCGCGAGGACACAGCCATGACCTCAGTTCTTGAACAGCCATCCCCACCCGCCAAGGTGGGTCGCCTCGTCGATCAGTTCGAACTCGGACTCGACGCCCCGATCTGCCTGACGTGGGAACTCACCTACGCTTGCAACCTTTCCTGCGTGCACTGCCTGTCGTCTTCGGGTCGTCGTGACCCCAACGAGCTGAGCACCGAGCAGTGCAAGTCCATCATCGACGAGCTGCAGCGTATGCAGGTGTTCTACGTCAACATCGGTGGCGGCGAACCGACGGTACGCTCCGACTTCTGGGAGCTCGTCGACTATGCGACGGACCACCAGGTTGGTGTGAAGTTCTCCACCAACGGCGTGAAGATCGATAAGAAGGTCGCCGCACGGCTCGCGGCCAGTGACTACGTCGACGTGCAGATTTCCATCGACGGTGCCACTGCTGAGGTCAATGATGCTGTGCGCGGGCCTGGTTCGTTCGCTATGGCCGAGCGCGCTCTCGCGAACCTGAAGGAAGCCGGCTTCAAGGACGCCAAGATTTCGGTGGTCGTCACGCGGCACAACGTCAGTCAGCTCGACGAGTTCAAGGCTCTCGCCGACAAGTACGACGCGACACTGCGCATCACCCGCCTGCGTCCTTCGGGCCGCGGCGCCGACGTGTGGGATGACCTGCACCCGCGTCCCGAGCAGCAGCGTGAGCTCTACAACTGGTTGGTGGCCAACGGTGAGGGCGTCCTGACGGGCGACTCGTTCTTCCACCTCTCCGCGTTCGGCGATGCACTGCCCGGTCTCAATCTCTGTGGCGCGGGCCGTGTCGTGTGCCTGATCGACCCGGTCGGCGACGTGTACGCGTGCCCGTTCGCGATTCACGATCAGTTCCTCGCCGGAAACATCGTGAAAGACGGTGGATTCCAGGAAGTTTGGCAGCACTCGGACCTGTTCGAAGAGCTGCGCTCGCCGCAGACCGGTGGTGCCTGCAGCAAGTGCAACCACTACGACTCCTGCCGCGGTGGCTGCATGGCAGCCAAGTTCTTCACCGGGCTGCCGATGGACGGCCCTGATCCCGAGTGCGTCATCGGAAACGGTGAAATGGCCTTGGCCGGCGCGGGAGAGATCCCCAAGTCCAGCGTCGACCACTCACGTTCCGGTCAACGTAAAACCCCGCGTGCATCGGTGCCACTGACACTGATGATGCGTCCCCCCGCCAAGATTTGTGACGAAAACCCGCTTGCGGGAATGTAAGTAGCCTTTCCGGCCACTTGCGATACGAGAGGTTTGACTGATGGCAAAGAACGCATTCTTCGAGACCGTCGCCGAAGCACAGCGACGTGCGCAGAAGAGGCTCCCCAAGTCCGTGTATGCGGCGCTGGTGGCCGGATCCGAAAAGGGCCTGACCGTCGACGACAATGTCGCGGCCTACAGTGAACTGGGTTTCGCTCCGCATGCGGCCGGCTTGCCGAACGAGCGAAACATGGCCACCACCATTATGGGGCAGGACATTTCGCTTCCGGTGATGATTTCGCCGACCGGTGTGCAGGCAGTGCACCCCGACGGCGAGGTAGCGGTAGCTCGAGCGGCCGCAGCACGGGGAACGGCGATCGGCCTGAGTTCTTTTGCCAGCAAGTCCATCGAAGAAGTTGCAGCGGCCAACCCGCAGGTGTTCTTCCAGATGTACTGGGTCGGCAGCCGCGACGTGCTCCTGCAGCGTATGGAGCGCGCTCGCGCCGCCGGTGCCAAGGGCCTGATCATCACCACCGACTGGTCCTTCTCGTACGGCCGCGACTGGGGCAGCCCGTCCATCCCCGAAAAGATGGACCTCAAGGCGATGTTCCAGTTCGCACCCGAGGGCATCATGCGCCCGAAGTGGTTGTTGGAGTTCGCCAAGACCGGCAAGATCCCGGATCTGACCACCCCGAACCTTGCGGCTCCCGGTCAGCCGGCGCCGACCTTCTTCGGTGCGTACGGCGAGTGGATGCAGACGCCGCTTCCGACGTGGGAAGACATTGCCTGGCTGCGTGAGCAGTGGGGCGGGCCCTTCATGCTCAAGGGCATCATGCGCATCGACGACGCCAAGCGAGCTGTCGACGCCGGTGTCTCCGCGATTTCCGTCTCCAACCACGGTGGTAACAACCTCGACGGCACCCCCGCGCCGATCCGCGTACTCCCGGGGATTGCCGAAGCCGTGGGCGATCAGGTGGAAGTTGTTCTCGACGGTGGCATTCGACGCGGCGGCGATGTCGTCAAGGCGCTCGCTCTCGGCGCCAAGGCCGTCATGCTCGGGCGCGCCTACCTGTGGGGCCTCTCGGCAAACGGTCAGGCCGGAGTCGAGAACGTGCTCGACCTTATGCGGATGGGCATCGACTCGGGACTGATGGGCCTTGGCCACTCGTCCATCACCGAACTGAGTCCGGCGGACCTGGTGATCCCGGATGGCTTCACCCGCACGCTGGGTGCGAGCTGAAACTCCGGCTCTGATCGAGCTGTGAGTTGAGCCTTTACGAACACACAACCCTGGCCGGACGCACCGTCCGGTCCAGGGTTGTTTTCGGTCCGCACGAGACCAATCTGTCCCTCGGCCGCGAACTTTCGGATCGGCACCGCGCCTACTACCAACGCCGTGCCGAGGGCGGTGCCGGGATCGTCGTCACGGAAGTGGCGTCGGTACTGGACAACGACTGGCCGTATGAGCGAGCACCGCTGGCTTCGGAGTGCGGCCCGGGGTGGCAGTCGATCTCGACGGCGTGCGCTTCGTACGGAACATTGGTTCTTGCCGGTCTCGGTCATACCGGGATGCAGGGTTCGAGCGCATATTCACAATCGGTGCTGTGGGGACCGTCGCGGGTAGCCGACCCGGTGACGCGCGAGTTGCCGTTGGCAATGGGGCAGCCGGAGATCGACCAACTGATAACCGGCTTTCGCGACGCAGCGGCGCTGGCGATCGCTTCGGGAATGGACGGCGTGGAACTCGATGCCGGCCCTCGAAGTATTCTGCGGCAATTCCTTTCGGGCCTGACCAATACTCGACGAGACCGATACGGCACTGATCGCGCTGCCCTCCTTCGTGAGGTCATCTCGGGAGTGCGTGAGGAACTCGGACCGGACCACGTTGTCTCCTTGCGGTTGTCCTGCGACGAGGAAGCACCGTGGGCGGGATTGACACCCGATCTTGCAGCAGGCTTTGCGCGTGAAGTATCTCCGCTCCTCGACCTCCTTGTCGTCGTCCGAGGTGGACTCTATTCGGCTGACCGATACCGTCCCGACTTTCACTGCTCGACGAACTTCAACCTCGCCCTGTGCCGTGACATCAAGGCCGCGGTCACGATTCCCGTTGTCCTGCAGGGGAGTGTCGTTGACGTCGCCGAGGCTCACGCGGCGCTGGAAATAGCCGAGTTCGTCGAGATGACGAGAGCCCAGATCGCAGACCCGGACCTGGTCGTGAAAGCCGCGCGCGGCGATCGTCCGCGGCCGTGCGTGCTCTGCAATCAGACGTGCCTCGTGCGTGATCCTCGCAACCCGGTCGTGACGTGCGTGGGGAATCCGAGCGCGGGTTTCGAGACGGTGGACCCCGATGAGCGAGAGCAGATTTCGACACCGGGAGCCGTGCTGGTCGTGGGGGGTGGCCCCGCCGGGATGGAGGCCGCGCGGATCTCGGCGGTGGCGGGACACTCGGTCACCCTCGTCGAGAGTTCATCGCAGTTCGGCGGCATGATCCGAACTTTCGCGCGAGGTGACGGCCGCAGCCGATTCAATCTCCTCGCGCAGTGGCTCGAGGACGAATGCCGTCGAAGCGGGGTGACGATGCGAACCGGGGTAGCGATCGACGCACAGGATCTCGACGGCGCACGCAGTCGGGGCGAGTTGGTTGTGGTTGCCACCGGTGGTGCTGCGAGGCCACCGGCATATCCGACCGACGACTCGGTTCGATGGCTGGATGCATCGGAAGCCCTCGAGAAACTCACTTCGGTGGGGCCGGGCCCGGTAGTTCTGATCGATCCGCTCGGTGGGCCGATCGCGGTGGCGCTCGCAGAAGCACTCGCAGCCAAGGGCAGCTGCGCCTCGATTGTCACCCCGGACACCATCGTCGGTTCGAGGCTCGGCGCGAGTGGCGATCTGGTCGGCGCCAACACCCGCATCCAGCAGGCCGGGATCACCCGAGTGCTCGCTTCGCGTGTCGTCGAAATCGCCTCAGGGGCCGTCTGGGTCGAACACGTCTACACCGGTGAGCGGTCTCGGCTCGAGTGCGAAGTGTTGATCGATTGCTCGCCCCGTCTGCCGAACGAAACCCTGAATGAAACCGGGAGTATCCGGGTCGGGGACGCGGTTGCCCCGAGAACTGTTCTCGAATCCATCCGCGAAGGGCGCTTTGCAGGGTTTACTACTAGAACGAGTTTCAATTCTGCAGAGAGGGCTATCTCATGACACAGGGTTCAGTTCGTTCGCTCGAAGGCCGCGTTGCGTTCATCACCGGCGCAGCACGCGGTCAAGGACGTGCGCACGCGGTCAAGATGGCGCGCGAGGGAGCGGCGATCATTGCGGTAGACGTGTGCGCGTCGGTGGCGTCGGACAATTCCTACGAGGCAGCAACTTCCGAGGACTTTGCCGAGACTGTGCGTCTTGTCGAAGGGGAGGGTGGGAAGATCCTTGCTCGCGAGGTCGACGTCCGTGACGGCGCAGCCCTCACTGCGGTGGTCAAGGACGGCGTCGAGCAGTTCGGGCGTCTCGACATCGTGGTCGCCAATGCCGGCGTCTGTAACTGGAATCGTTTCTGGGAAATGTCGGACGAGCAGTGGGAAACGCTGATCGACATCAACCTGACCGGAGTCTGGAAAACCCTCAAGGCCTCGGTGCCGGCGATCATCGAAGGTGGGCGCGGTGGATCGATCATCGTGGTCAGTTCGGTGGCGGGACTCAAGGCGTTGCCCGGTCAAGCGCATTACGCGAGCGCCAAGTTCGGTCTGGTCGGGCTGACGCAGGCCGCGGCAAAGGAACTGGGGGAGTACAAGATCAGGGTCAACTCGATCCATCCCTACGGAGTCAATACGCCGATGGGCGTCGACCAGGGCGCGCTCGAGGTATTTGCCAAGTTCCCGCAGTACCTTCCCAACTTCACTCCGATCCTCTCGGACATCGCTTTTGCCGAACCCGACGAGATTGCCGATACCGTTCTGTGGCTCGCCGGTGACGGTTCACGCACTGTCACGGCAAGTCATATCGCGCTCGATCAAGGAAACTCCAAGGTCTGATGACGCCGTACCCGCGCCTCTTCACGCCACTGCGCCTGGGCAACCTGACACTCCGCAATCGAGTCGTGTTCTCCGCACACCTGACCAATTACGCGGAGAACGGGTTGCCGACGGAGCAGCACGCGAGCTACTACGAGGCGCGGGCCCGCGGCGGTGCGGGTCTGATCATCACCGAGGAGCACTCGACGCATCCTTCGGATCGACCGTACGAGAAGATGATTGCAGGCTATCGGCCCGAAGCAATCGAGGGGTACCGGCGGATCACCGACGCCGTTCATGCGCATGGTTCGTCGATTCTCGCGCAGATCAACCACAACGGCGGTCAGGGTGCTGGAACCTATTCGCGATTGCCGCTGTTGGCGCCGAGCGCGGTCGCCGATCCGTTGTTCCGCGAGGTGCCCAAGGCCGTGGACGACGCGAACATCGCCGAGATACTCGCAGGGTTCGCTCTTGTTGCGCGCAACTGCGTCGCCGGTGGCTTCGACGGGGTGGAATTGCAGGCGTCGCAGTCGTCCATCGTGCGCGCCTTTCTCTCACCCTCGACGAACCTGCGCACCGACCGTTACGGCGGAGGCGTGGCAGATCGTGCGCGTTTTCTGCTCGAGGTGCTGGGGGTGCTTCGTGAGGCCGTCGGCCCGGATCGTGTGCTCGGCGTGCGCCTGAGTGGATACGAAGGAACGCGGGGTGGGATCGAACTGTCCGACGCGGTAGCCACCGCCCAACTCATCGAAGCCGACGGTCGTGTCGACTACATCAACACTACCGTCGGAATGGCAACGGAAACACTGCATCTGGTCGAAGCGTCGATGGCTGTACCCATCGGCTACGCCAACTTCGTCCCGTCTGCGATCCGGGAGGTGGTCGATCTTCCCGTGGTCGGCGTCGGCCGTTTCAAGACGCCTGAGCAAGCTGAAGCTGCGCTCGCGGGCGGTGTGTGCGATCTGGTGGGTGTGGTTCGTGGGCAGATCGCCGATCCGGATTTTGTGAACAAGGCGCGTGCCGGTCAGTCGGTGCAGGTGCGAACCTGCTTGTCCTGCAACCAGGAATGCGTCGGGCGGATGGGTCTGGGGCGTTGGTTGGGGTGCACCGAAAATCCGCGCGCCGGTCGAGAATCGGTCCCACTGCCGATGCCGCGGCGACGAGGTCGCACTGTGATGGTGGTCGGCGGCGGCCCTGCCGGCCTGCAAGCTGCGGCCACCGCGGCCCAGCGAGGTCATGCGGTGACGCTGTTCGAGCGTGAACGAAGACTCGGTGGACAGATTCTCACCGCCTCGGTGGTCCCCGCTCGCCGAGAACTTGCCGACCTCGTCCGAAATCTCGAATCGGAGTGTCGCCGAAGCGGTGTCACGATCGAGCTGGGTGTTGGAGCTGATCTCGCGATCGTGGAGGAGGGCGTGCCCGACGTGGTAGTGATCGCAACCGGGGCGCGGCCGGTGCGCCCAGCGTGGGCGGGTGGATCCGAGCGTGTGGTGGGTGTTCGAGAGGTTCTCGACGGCAAGATTTTGCCGAGTGGAACGGTGCTTGTCTACGACGAGTTGGGATTCCATCAAGGTACGTCGGTGGCGGAGTTCCTCGCTGATCGAGGCTGTGCGGTCACGATCGCGACCAACGGCATGGTGGTCGCGCAGGACCTGAGCATCACCTTGGATTTCGAGGCGTGGAACCGCCGGGCGTTCGAGAAGTCGATCATGCAACGGACGGATCTGATGGTGACTTCGGTGAGAGCTGGAGCCTCGCCGCTCGTGAGCTTGGTTCACCTTCCGACGGGTGTGGTCGAGGAAGTTGCGGTCGACTGGGTGGTTTTTGTAACGCAGCAGGAACCTGTCGACGAGCTATGGAATGCGTTGCAGGGAAGTTCTTTCGAGACTTTTCGAATCGGTGACGCTCTGTCGCCGAGACGTTCGCATGCCGCGGTCATCGAAGGTCATCGAATTGCGTTGTCGATATAAGTCGTCCGTTATGTCCCTGGTTATCGAAAGTATGTTCGATTAAACTTTCGGCATGGACAGTCGGGAAGCGTGGCAGTTGGATGGTGAGGGCCTCAAGAATGAGGTTCTGGATCTGGTGCGTGTCCGGCATGAGTTGCAGTCGCGGATGGTGTTGTTGATCGTGGAGATGTTTTCCCGTGAGGTTCTCGGCGGGAAGGGTTTTCGGGCGATCGCGCAGTGGTTGCATGGTTCGACGAATTTGGAGATCGGTGAGTGCAGCCTGCTGGTCAGTCTGGCGCGGTTGTTGTTGCTCGAACCTGTTGTCGCCGATGCATTCCACCGAGGTGACGTTGATGCGTTGAAGGCCCGTCAGGTGGCGTCCTTTTGTCAGCATCCGCCGAAGAACATGACCCCGGCCGATGTCGACAAGGCCCGCGGGATCCTGCTCGACCTGGCGTCGAAGAACATCGCTGATTGTGATGCGGTGCGGGCGGCGATCCGGCGGATCGAGAAGCAGTACGGCAAACGCGAAGACGGCGTCCCTGTGGGTGAGGATTCGGAGCGCAATGAGTTCTATGCCTCGAAAGGCCTGTACGGCAGAGTAACTGTGAAGGGTGATCTGGATGCGGTCAACGGTGCCCGTCTGATCACTCTGTTGTCGAGCCTGTCGGCGCCGACGCCGGAGAAGGACGGAGTGAAGGACACCCGCACTCCGGCGCTACGACGCGCGGACGGGTTCTGCGAACTACTGCGGCGGTACGAGCGGGCGGGGTTGGGTCCGATCGAGGGCGGGGTGAAACCGCACATCACGGTCACCGCGTCGGCGAAAGACATGACCGACCTCAAAGCCTTGAAGGATCTACTGCCGTCGACTCAGGAACTGGGGTTCGCCTGGACGGATTGGGTGGGCCCGATCAGCATCGATACCGCACGGATGTTGGCGTGCGACTGCACGGTCACTCGGATTTTGTTGGACGAGAATGGTGTTCCGCTCGAGTGCGGCAAGGAAGCAAGAACCGCGACGGTTCCGCAGCGACGTGCTCTTGCGGTTCGGGATGGTGGGTGTGCGTTTCCGGGGTGCGGGACTCCATCGGGGTGGTGCGATGCTCACCATATTGTTCACTGGAACGATGGTGGCCCAACAGATCTCGACAATCTGATCTTGTTGTGCGGTCATCACCATCGGACACTGCACCACACGGAATGGCGAGTCGAGATCGGCCCCGATCGGAAGACGGTGTTCTACCCACCGATGTCTGTTGATCCGTTCCAGCATCCGATCGGCGGGAACAGTCCACCGACTGCGGCGTGAACCGACATAACTGAAAAGGCCAGCGTGTGCACCGGGGAAGAATCATGCCCCGGTGTATTCGCATGCTGTGCTTCGGCGAAGTGGACCGGCACCAATACCATCGGGGGATGAGTTCTCCGCGTGACCTTGCCTCCATCCCGAGTCCGGCGCTCGAGGGCACTGCGCTCACCGTCGTAGTCCCGGTCGGTTCTTTCGAACAACACGGACCGCACCTGCCTCTCGATACGGACACTCGGATCGCGAGAGCAGTCGCACAGGCCCTGCCCGACGTCGTCGTGGCCCCGGCCGTCGAATACGGGGCGAGCGGAGAGCACGAAGGTTTTGCCGGCACTGTCTCGATCGGTGCCGAGGCTATGGAAATCGTCGTAGTCGAGTACGGAAGGTCCGCATTCCGGTGGGCGAAGCGGGTGCTGTTCGTCAACGGTCACGGCGGAAATGGACCCGCATTGGCCAAAGCGGTGGCACTTCTGCGGTATGAGGGGCGTGATGCCGCTTGGGCGCCGTGCGCTGTTGCGGGTGCCGACGCGCATGCCGGGCACACTGAAACGAGCCTATTGCTGCACCTTTCGCCCGATTTGGTGCACATGAGCCTTGCTGAGACCGGAAATTTGTCTCCTATCTCAGACCTGATGCCAGGAATGCGTTCGGGCGGTATGGTCGCTGTGTCGCAAAACGGCGTTCTCGGCAATCCAGTCGGGGCTACCGCCGAAGACGGCGCATACATCTTCGGTGAGTTGGTAGGACGCGTGACGGATGGACTGGCCCGGTGGGAGCCTGGTCCAGATGGGAGGCTTCGGTGACGACCACGACCGAGTGGGGGCGGACGGTCCACCTGCGACGGCTTTCGAGGCTGCGACGAGTTGCAGCACGACGGGCTACGTCCCTTACGATCACCTGATGCGACCAGCAAGACTCCCCGACGGCTTCGGCATTCGGTTGGACCCCAAGGTGCGCACGTACTCGGGTGGCCGGGTACTCATCGGCGGATCTCCGACGCGGATGCTCAAGCTGGCTCCGACGGCTGCGGCGATGATCGGTGACGGCTTCCTCGAGGTGGTCGATCAGCAGAGCGCTGCGGTTGCGCGACACCTTCTCGATTCGGGTGTCGCGAATCCTCGTCCGATGTCGACGCCGTCCGCTGCCGATGTCACGGTCGTGATTCCGGTCAAGGACAACCAGGCCGGCGTCGAACGCCTATTGCCCGTCCTCAAGGATCTGACCGTCATCGTTGTCGACGACGGTTCGGAAGTGCCGGTGGAGCCCCGTCGCGCCTGCCCGGGCACCGGCACCATCACAGTGGTCCGGCACGAGAGTGCCCGCGGACCCTCGGCAGCGAGAAACTCGGGATTGCGTTCGGCCCAAACACGTTTCGTAGCTTTCCTCGACTCCGACGTCATCCCGCGTGCCGGTTGGCTCGAGCTGATGTTGGGTCACTTCAGCGATCCAGGGGTTGCCCTCGTTGCGCCCCGCATCGTCGCCCTCGATCCATACGGGACGGCGCTGGCGCGGTACGAGAATATGCGATCGTCTCTCGACCTCGGACGCAAGGAAGCTGCGGTGAAATCGGGCAGTCCGGTCGCCTATGTCCCCAGCGCCGCCGTGATCGTCCGGCGCGACGTAGCGCTCGAATGCAACGGTTTCGACGAGAGTCTCGAAGTAGCCGAGGACGTCGATTTCTGCTGGCGCCTACAGGCTGCTGGTTGGCGCCTGAGGTACGAACCGGTAGCGCACGTCGCTCACGATCATCGAGTGCAGTTCGACAAGTGGTTCGCCAGGCGTGCGTTCTACGGGACGGGTGCGGCGCCGTTGGCTGCCAGGCACGAGGGTTCGGTTCCGCCGATGGCGATGTCGTTCTCGACGCTCTTCGCATGCATCGCCGCCGCAACACTGACACGTTCCGGTCTTGCCGGCGCACTCGGCGCTTTGCTGTTCACCGTCTACCGGCTGCGAAAAATGTTCACCGGTCTGAGTCAGCCCACCCGGATCGCGGCCATCCTCACCGCGCAAGGGTGTGTCGGCGGATTCTGGCAACTCGCATCGGCGATGTGTCGTCACTACTGGCCCGTGACGCTCTTGGCGGTGATCGCCTCCCGTCGAATACGACGACTGGCCGTCGCAGCGGCCGTCGCCGAAGGGTTGGTGGACTGGTATCGCCACCGTGAGCCAGGCGGACTGGGACCGGTTCGGTACGTCTTCTTCAAACGAGCAGACGACATCGCTTATGGAGCCGGACTCTGGCGTGGCGCATTCGACGCCCGCGACTGTGCGGCGCTGAAACCTCGAATCACCAAGTGACAGAAGCCGACTACGCAGATTTTCTGGTTGTCGGTGGTGGCACGTGTGGCTGCGTCGTCGCAGCCAGGCTCAGTGAAGATCCATCCGCCACGGTGATGCTCCTCGAATCGGGAAGCGGATACCGTTCGGCGCTCGAACTTCCGGACGTCCTGAGTGATCCGTACCGACTGCCGGTTGGACCTGCGAGCGAATACACGTGGACGTATCCGGTCGAGTTGACACCGCGTCGGGCGTCCACGATCGCGCGCGGGCGGACACTCGGTGGGTCCGGGGCTGTCAACGGCGCGTACTTCACCCGCGCAACCCGCGCCGATTTCGAAAACTGGCCGAGTTCGTGGCGATACGACGACGTATTGCCGTACTTCAAGAAGTCCGAATCCGATCGTGATTTCGAGGGCGAGTTCCACGGGAGCGGCGGTCCGATCCCGGTCGAGCGGCGAGCGTGGGACCAACTGCATCCACTGAGCGGTGAGTTCCAGGCCGCAGCACTCGCAGCTGGTTTTCCCGACGACGTCGACAAAAATGCGCCTGACTCGTTCGGCGTCGGCCGGGTGCCGCTGAACGTATCGGATCATCGTCGGATCAGTACTGCGGTCGCCTATCTGATGCCGGTGTTGCACCGCCCGAATTTGCGGGTGGAATCCGGCGTGAACGTCATTCGTATCGCATTCTCGGGAACCCGAGCGATCGGCGTCGACGTACTCGACGGCGGTAACGTCCGGCGCATTCGTGCCGACCACGTGATCGTGTGTTCGGGTGCGGTGGCGACGCCACATATTCTCTTGAATTCCGGCATCGGTCCGGCGGAACAACTTGCAGAGCAAGGAGTTTCCGTCATCCTCGACCGACCTGGCGTCGGCCAGAACTTCGTCGACCATCCGGAAGTGCTGCTGCCGTACCATTTTTCGACGCCCCGCACGATTCGATCACAGACTCCGGTGCTGGAGACGGCCCTCAATCTCGCCGAACTCGAAATCCGTCCGTACACTGCGTCTTTCACGGACCTGGTTCCTGGTGTGCCTCGCATGGATCACGGCGTCGGGGTGGTCCTCATGGCGCCGCGCAGTCGGGGAAGCATCGAACTGGCATCGGGGGATCCCGCTGGGGCGCCGCGTATTCGATACAACTACGTCGCGTCGGCGCACGATCGAGCTGCCATTCGGGAAGGGATGCAGATCGCCGAGAATCTTCTCGCGTCGATCGCCGAGACAGGATTGATCGACCGCCCCGTTGTGGAGTACACCGACGAGTGGATCGAATCCCGGCTAGGAACGTCGTTGCACATGTCCGGTAGCTGCGTGATGGGGGCTGAGTCGGACCCGTTCGCAGTCGTCGATGGTCGGTGCCGTGTGATCGGTGCGCAAGGGCTCAGTATTGTTGACACGTCAATCCTGCCGACGATCCCGACTCGCGGCCCGCACGCGACCGCGGTCATGGTCGCGGAGCGAGCAAGCGCCATCCTGCTCGGTGACGAGTGACCAGGAGCGGCAACAGGCAGGGGCTGAGAGGCAAACCGAATGGTCGTTCTCGCCGATGAGTTGTGATCGGCGTTACAGTGGTCCACGGAGCGGAGGAACGCAAAATATGGCACGTGAACAGGCTGTGTCCGGCAACCCGTGGGTGGCGGTCAGGCCAGGCGATGACGTCGCGTTACTAGCGCGGCGACTTTCGTCTGCCCATCAGTCGTTCATCGATGCCCGGGGCGTGCCCGGCCAAGGACTTACCGACGACTCTCATGTCCGTTCGGTCGTGCTCGAATCCTGGATGCGGAGCCGCAACAAGGGAGTAAATCCCGACGTTGTCGGCAACCCTGAAATGCTCGAAGGGCTCGAGCTCGAAAAGTATCGATCCGCGCATCCCATGTCCCTGATACGTCCAGTGATCCGGAAACTGCTGGTGGAAGATGCTGCCGAGACCGGCTTGCTGATCGCGATCAGTGACGCACACGGTCGACTGCTCTGGGTAGAGGGTGACAATTCGGCCAAGGACAAGGCGTTGTCCATGAACTTCGTCGAAGGCGCCGACTGGAGCGAAGATCGTGTCGGTACCAACGCGCCGGGAACGGCGCTTGCTCTCGATCACTCCGTACAGATATTCGGATCCGAGCATTTCAACCGAACCGTGCACGACTGGAGTTGTTCGGCTGCACCCGTCCACGACCCCACCACTGGGCAAATCCTCGGTGCCATCGACATCACCGGTGGACCCAGGGTCGCGGTTCCCGAAGTACTGTCGCTGATCCGTGCAACTGTTGCTGCCGCCGAATCGGAATTGCGATTCCACCTCTTGAACTCGCCCATCCCACTCAGCGCCACGGCTCCACGCCTCGAGACCTTCGGTGCAGGCCGGCCGACGTTGGTTCGCGGCGGCGACCGAATTCCGATTTCGCAGCGTCACGCCGAGATTCTCCTTCTGCTTTCCGAACATCCGGAGGGTCTCAGCTCCGACCACCTTGCAGTCCTGCTCGACGAGGGTGAACTCGACGCAGTGACCATTCGCGCGGAAATGTCGCGGCTTCGTAAGGTTTTCGGCGCCGACCGGCTGGCTTCGCGACCCTATCGGATCATCACGGAGTTCACGACAGACGTCGGCGACGTGCGCGCAGCGTTGGATCGTGGCGACGCGGCGACGGCGATGAAACTGTATTCGGGCCCCGTGCTGGCCGGCTCGGCCTCTCCTGGGATCGAAGAGGTCCGGGAAGAGCTGCGCACCAGGGTGCAGGCGGCTTTGCTGCGTGGAGGTGACGCCAACCTTCTGGCTCGGTGGACCACGTCCGTACACGGCCGCGAAGACTCCGTCGTGTGGGAGGCCTACCTGTCCACGTTGGATCCGCAATCTCCGCTGTATTCGCAGGTCCAAGCAAGAATTGATCTCCTCGACCGCCAATTGGGCATCTGAGATTCAGCTTCGTCTCTCGCACGCAACGTACTTGCAACGTTGCAACTCCTAGTGTTGTGAATCACACCCCACCGGGGGGTGGGATTGCAGTCACCGATTTGGTGGGTGCGCCCAGGAAGAACACGTTTACATAGGAGCTTGCAATGACCGTGTACGCCCGCCCAGGTACCGCCGACGCGATCATGTCCTTCCAGTCTCGATACGACAACTGGATCGGCAACGAATGGGTTGCTCCGGTCAAGGGCCAGTACTTCGAGAACCCGACACCGGTGACCGGACAGAATTTCTGTGATGTGGCCCGTTCCACCGCAGAAGACATCGAGCTCGCTCTCGACGCAGCGCACGCAGCAGCTCCGGCCTGGGGCAAGACCTCGGTCGCCGAGCGCGCGATCATCTTGAACAAGATCGCTGATCGTATGGAGGAGAACCTCGAATCCATCGCACTCGCCGAGTCGTGGGACAACGGCAAGCCGATCCGCGAGACCCTCAACGCCGACATTCCGCTCGCCATCGATCACTTCCGTTACTTCGCGGGAGCTATTCGCGCACAGGAAGGTTCGCTCTCGGAGATCAATTCCGACACCGTGGCCTACCACTTCCACGAGCCGCTCGGTGTAGTCGGTCAGATCATTCCGTGGAACTTCCCGATCCTCATGGCCGTGTGGAAGCTTGCGCCCGCCCTCGCTGCCGGCAATGCCATCGTGCTCAAGCCTGCCGAGCAGACACCCGTCTCGATCCTGCACCTCATCGGCATCATCGGTGACCTGCTGCCTGCCGGTGTTCTCAACATCGTCAACGGCTTCGGCGTCGAGGCCGGAAAGCCGCTGGCGTCGAGCCCGCGAATCAAGAAGATCGCGTTCACCGGCGAAACCACCACCGGTCGCTTGATCATGCAGTACGCATCGCAGAACCTCATCCCCGTCACCCTCGAACTCGGTGGCAAGAGCCCCAACATCTTCTTCTCCGACGTTCTCGCTTCCAACGACGACTACCAGGACAAGGCGCTCGAGGGCTTCACGATGTTCGCCCTCAACCAGGGCGAGGTCTGCACCTGCCCGTCGCGTTCGCTGATCCAGGAAGACATCTTCGACGAGTTCCTCGCGATGGCAGCCATCCGCACCAAGGCTGTGCGCCAAGGAGATCCGCTCGACACCGACACCATGATCGGCGCGCAGGCCAGCAACGACCAGCTCGAGAAAATCCTCTCGTACATCGAGATCGGCAAGGCCGAAGGCGCCAAGGTCATCACCGGCGGCGAGCGGGCCGAACTCGGCGGAGACCTGTCCGGCGGCTACTACGTCCAGCCGACTGTCTTCACCGGCAACAACAAGATGCGCATCTTCCAGGAGGAGATCTTCGGACCAGTCGTCTCGGTCACCTCGTTCAAGGACTACGACGAGGCCATCGAAATCGCCAACGACACCCTCTACGGTTTGGGTGCCGGTGTCTGGTCCCGCGACGGCGGAGTTGCGTACCGCGCTGGCCGTGACATCCAGGCCGGTCGCGTCTGGACCAACACGTACCACCAGTACCCGGCACACGCCGCCTTCGGTGGATACAAGCAGTCCGGCATCGGCCGCGAGAACCACCTGATGATGCTCTCGCACTACCAGCAGACCAAGAACCTCCTGGTCAGCTACGCCCAGAAGGCTCAGGGCTTCTTCTGATCGACCCCCGGCACCCGTGAGCCCCTCGCTGCGGGTGCCGGTGAGCACGACTGCAACATGCACACCTGCACAACAACACGGAGGTTGGAATGAGCGCCACGGTCACACCCGATACCGGCGCCGTTCCACCCCGGTTGGTGACCACCGCTGGGGCGGCTGACCTCCTGCGCCGCCTCAGCGGGACTCACGGCGAACTGATGATGCATCAATCCGGTGGATGCTGTGACGGCTCCGCCCCGATGTGTTATCCCTCAGGGGAATTCATCGTCGGAGACCGTGACGTACTACTTGGAATTGTCGACCTCCGGCTTGCTGTCGGAGAGATTCCCGAAGACCTTCCCACCGGAACGGACGCTGTACAGGTCTGGATTTCCGGATCACAGTTCGAAGCCTGGAAGCACACCCAGTTGGTTCTGGACGTCGTGCCCGGGCGAGGCGGTGGATTCAGCTTGGAGTCTCCTGAAGGATTCAGATTCCTCAGTCGAGCAAGGGCATTCACGCCGGAAGAGAACGAAGCACTCGGCGCGTCGAGCATTCTCGTCGGCGCAGATTGGGAAGCGGGCGTGCGGCCTCTGCCGCCGACGGTTCCCCAGGTGGTCGCCGAGGCCGTCGATGCCTGCCCGGTGCCGGGTGCGGCGCGCCGGGCCTGAAGAAACTCGGGGGCCGACCACATGACAGCCAGTTAACAGCGCGGTCATCTCCAGGCGACCTTCTCCGTACATCGCCCACATACCGTTCATTTCACGCGACGCATCCACCGTGCGTCGTCTCATTCTTGACCGATTCAGAGGATGGACATGTCTCTTTCCGACCACGCAACCGGCAAAAACGCCGGTGCCGCGGGTGCACACCACGACGGCGCCGACTTCCACGCGGAAGACAATTCGTATCTGGAGAAACGAACACTCCGAAAGGGAACAGCAGGGTGGGTGCTGCTTGCGGGGTTGGGCGTCAGCTATGTGATTTCCGGTGACTACGCCGGCTGGAACAACGGGCTGGCCGAAGGCGGCTTCGGTGGCCTTCTCATCGCGGCCGTCGTCATCGCGGGTATGTACCTGGCGATGGTGCTCGGTATGGCCGAGATGTCTTCGGCGCTTCCGGCTGCGGGTGGCGGGTACACGTTCGCCAGACGGGCCATGGGTCCCTGGGGTGGATTTGCCACCGGCACAGCAATTCTCATCGAGTACTCGATAGCGCCCGCGGCGATCGCGACGTTCATCGGTGCGTACGTCGAGTCCCTGAACCTGTTCGGGATCACCGACGGGTGGTGGGTGTACCTCGCGGTGTATGCGATCTTCATCGGCATTCACCTCACCGGTGCCGGTGAGGCACTCAAGGCGATGTTCATCATCACGGCCATCGCACTCGTCGGCCTGGTCGTGTTCGCGGTTTCGGCTGTCGGCCTTTTCGATTCGTCCAACCTCACCGATATCGCCGTCGACACCAGCGCCGTTGGATCGTCGTCGTTCCTGCCGTTCGGTCTGCTGGGAATTTGGGCCGCCGTGCCCTTCGCGATCTGGTTCTTCCTCGCCGTCGAAGGTGTACCGCTGGCCGCCGAGGAAGCACGCGAGCCGGAGAAGAACGTCCCGCGCGGCATCATCATCAGCATGTTGATCCTGATCGTCACAGGCGCAACGGTCCTCTTTCTCGCCACGGGCGCGCTCGGTGCCGACGCCCTGTCCACCTCCGGAAATCCGCTCGTCGAGGCTCTGGGGGACAGCGGAGCGGCAAAGGCGGTCAACTACATCGGGCTTGCCGGTCTGGTCGCGAGCTTCTTCTCGATCATGTACGCATATTCGCGTCAGACGTTCGCGCTCTCACGTGCCGGCTACCTGCCGAAGAACCTGTCGGTGACCAACAAGCGCAAGGCACCCACTCTTGCTCTCGTCGTTCCCGGAATCATCGGCTTCGCGCTCTCGCTCACCGGTGAAGGTGCCATGTTGCTCAACATGGCCGTGTTCGGCGCGGCAGTCAGCTACGTCCTGATGATGGTGAGTCACATCGTCCTTCGCAAGCGTGAGCCGAACATGCCGCGCCCGTACCGCACTCCCGGCGGTATCGCCACCACCTCGTTTGCACTCGTGATCGCAGCAGTGTCCGTGGTGGCAACCTTCCTGGTGGATCCCGTTGCAGCACTGCTGACGTTGGTCGCCTTCGGTGTTCTCATGGCGTACTTCGGTCTCTACAGTCGCCACCACCTTGTTGCCAACTCGCCGGACGAGGAGTTTGCTGTACTTGCACAGGCGGAAGAAGAATTGGGATGAGTCGCGGGATGGCCAAGTATCACCAGCAGGTATCCGGAACCAACTACTCGTTCGACGGTCTCGTCGATCTGATGGCGAAGGCGACACCGCTGCGCTCGGGCGACGAGCTCGCCGGTTGCGCGGCAAGCTCCGACGCCGAACGTGCTGCTGCCCAATGGGTTCTGGCTGACCTTCCCCTGACTGTATTCCTCGAGGATCTTGTGGTTCCGTACGAGGACGACGAGGTGACTCGGCTCATCATCGACAGCCACGATCGCCTGGCCTTTGCACCGGTGGCACACCTGACCGTCGGCGGACTGCGGGACTGGTTGCTCGAGACGGCGTCGGCGCCGGAAGCTTCCGCACGCTTGTCTGCCGTCAGTCCCGGGCTCACCCCGGAAATGGTTGCCGCGGTAAGCAAGATCATGCGCAATCAGGACCTGATCGCTGTCGCCAAGGCCATCACGGTCACCGCGGGGTTCCGTACGACCATCGGTCTGCCTGGTCGGTTGAGCACTCGACTGCAACCAAATCATCCGACGGACGATCCACGCGGCATCGCGGCGGCAACACTCGACGGTCTCCTGATGGGATGCGGCGACGCCGTCATCGGTATCAATCCCGCGACGGACTCTCCCCAGGCCACCTCGGATCTGCTCCACCTGCTCGACGACATCCGTCAGCGTTTCGAGATCCCAACTCAGTCGTGTGTGCTCTCGCACGTGACCACCACGATCGGACTGATCGAATCGGGGGTACCGGTCGATCTGGTTTTCCAATCGATCGCCGGCACCGAAGGCGCCAACTCCGGTTTCGGAGTGAACATTCCGCTGTTGCGCGAGGGCAACGAGGCCGGGCGTTCGTTGAACCGCGGAACGGTCGGCAACAACGTCATGTACCTCGAGACGGGTCAGGGGTCCGCCCTGAGTTCTGGGGCGCACCACGGCACCGGCGGAGCCCCGGTCGATCAGCAGACACTCGAAACCCGGGCATACGCGGTGGCACGTGATCTCGAACCGCTGCTGGTCAACACGGTGGTCGGCTTCATCGGCCCCGAGTATCTCTACGACGGCAAGCAGATCATTCGTGCGGGCTTGGAAGATCACTTCTGCGGAAAACTGCTCGGGCTGCCGATGGGAGTGGACGTCTGCTACACCAACCACGCCGAAGCCGATCAAGACGACATGGACAACCTCCTCACCCTGCTGGGCGTCGCCGGCGCTGCGTTCGTGATCGCGGTTCCTGGCGCCGACGACGTGATGCTCGGCTATCAAAGTCTGGCGTTCCACGACGCGCTGTACGTACGCAAGGTCCTCGGTTTGCAGCCCGCCCCGGAGTTCGAGACCTGGCTCCACAATTTGGGGATGACCGACGCAAACGGTCGGGTTCTTCCGATCGACGCCGAAATGTCGCCGCTGCGGGCTTTGACGGTGAACTCATGACCGAAGATCAGGCTCCGATCCTCGATTTCTGGGGTCCACTGCGCAAGACCACACAATCGCGTATCGGGTTGGGTCGCGCCGGTGATTCGTTGCCCACGAAGCGGGTTCTCGAATTCAAGGCAGCGCACGCCGCCGCTCGCGACGCAGTCCACGAGCCACTCGATTCGCAGACGCTTGCCAGTCGGGTCGAAGGGGTGGGTATCGGGGCACCGGTGGTCGTGGCGAGCAGTGTCTCCTCGCGCAGCGAGTATCTCCGGAGACCAGATCTGGGACGCCAGCCTGCCGACCTGAGTGCGATCTCGAGTTCTGACAAGGAGATCGGGTTCATCCTCGCCGACGGACTGTCGCCGCGCGCGCTGATGGACCACGGCGAACAACTCCTGTCCGCGTTGGTCACGGTGCTGGGAGAGCGGTATTCCATAGCGCCGCCCGTGATCGCCACGAACGCGCGTGTGGCACTGGGCGATCACATCGCCGCCGCGATGGGAGTGCAGACGGCGATCGTCCTGATCGGCGAACGTCCAGGGCTCTCTGTTGCGGACAGCGTCGGGATCTATCTGACTCACCTTCCACGCGTCGGTCGCACCGACGCGGATCGAAACTGCATTTCCAACGTCCACCCACCCGAGGGGCTCGGATACGAGCAGGCCGCTCGTGTCGTCCTGGGGCTGGTGGCGGGAGCGCGCCAGTTGGGCCGCTCCGGCGTCGACCTCAAGGACACCTCTCGCGCCGACGCCGTTGCGTCGGGAGAAGTGCTGACGCTCGATTAATTGACAGCTGCACGGCATACCCGGGTCGATCGACACTCGGGTGTGCCGTCGTACCCGAATCACGACGAAAACGAGGGAATCGATGTTCCGTTCGCTGCATGCCCGCGCCCTGTGCGCGTTGGCCGTAGGTAGTGTTCTGTTGAGTGCAACTGCTTGTAGTTCAACCGAAAGTGCTCCGAAAGAGGATGCGGCGCAGAGTGGTTCATCCTGCGCGCCACTGGATTCAGGTCTTGTCTGGTACGGCGACAACCGAACGAAGCTGGACTCCATGATCGCGGAGTTCGGGACGTGCGGTGCTGCAGGTGATGTCGATAAGGGTGCTCCGTTGGCGCTCTTCGACTGGGACAACACAGTTGTCAAGAACGACATCGGAAGCGCCACTGCCTTCTGGATGATCAAGAACAACAAGGTGTTACAGCCTGCCGGAGGGGACTGGGCAACCACCAGTCGCTTCATGACGCCAGCCGGCGCTTCCGCACTTTCCGCCGCCTGTGGCTCGGAGACCGCGCCGGGACAACCGTTGGCAACCAGCACCGACGTCGACTGCGCCGACGAGATCGTTGCGGTACTCGAAGAGAAGACTCGCGACGGGCAGGCCGCATTCGACGGTTACGATCACCGCCGGACCAAGGCAGCGTACGCGTGGGCCGTGCAGTTGATGGCGGGGCACACCGAGGACGAGATCACCGAGTACGCGCGCGCCGCACGCGCCGAGAATCTAGCTGCCGCAGAAGGATCCGATCAGATCGTCGGTACCACGGAAGTCGACGGCTCGGTGCGTTACTACGCGCAAATCGAAGATTTGGTGAAATCCCTCGGCGCTCATGGATTCGACGTGCGGATCATCTCCGCGTCGGCCGAACCGGTAGTTCGAGTCTGGGCGGAACAGCTGGGATTGGACGCCGATCACGTGATGGGTGTGCGGCCGATCGCCGAGGACGGTGTTCTGACCGGCCGCCTTCGTGGATGTGGTGGCGTTGCGGACGGCGACGACTCGGTCATTCCGTACATCGACGGCAAGCGGTGCCAGGTCAACGAGGTTGTCTACGGGGTCGTCGGGCCTACGGCGTTCGAGCAGTTGGCCGCCGATCGGCGTCAGGTATTTGCTGCCGGTGATTCTGTCACCGACGTGACCTTCCTCGGAGATGCGACCGGTGCGCGTCTGGTGATCAACCGCAACAACCCTGAACTGATGTGCAACGCCTACGACAACAGTGATGGAAAATGGCTGGTCAACCCCATGTTCATCGAACCGAAATCCCAGGCGGATGCACCTTATCGTTGCTCGACCGACGCGTACACCGACGCGGCCGGGGCCAAAGGCGCCGTCACTCGCGAGGACGGCAGCGTGATTCCCGATCAGGTCGATACCGTCGCCTGACAGCCGGCTTGCTGCGGTGACTTCACAACGATCGATCAGCGTGTGATCTGATTCTGTCGAGCCCTTTGTCGGGCTGCGGAAACCCTTGGGTGTCCGCTGAGATGCTGGAGCCGCAGTGGCGGCACGTGAGTAGGAGAAATCGATGGCCTTCGCTGGCAATGTGGACGAACTGGCACTGCTCCAAGCAGTACGTCTCAAGGAGCGGGTCGGAGCGGTTGTACTGGCCGAGCACCTGGGCGTCAGCGCAGCGTCCGGTCAAGCTGCGTACGACGCACTTGTCGCGCAGGGCAAAGCGGTCGAAGCAGAAGGTGCCATCAGCCTGACTGAGAAAGGCCTCGCGGAACTCGAAGATCAGTTGGACGCTGAGCGGGTTTCGATCGACGAGGACTCCATCGTCGAGGTGTACGAGGCTTTCGTTCCGCTGGACGAGGAGTTCGTTGCACTTATCGACGACGCAGACGCGAATTCCCTTGCCGAGCTGGACCGCCGGGCTGCAAACCTGTTCGACGATTTGTCAGCATTCGTTCCGCGGTTGTCCCGCTACCAGGATCTCTTCTCGGATGCTCTCGCGAAAGTTCAAGCGGGGGAGTCCAAGTGGATTTCGGAACCGATCATCGACTCCTACGCCACGGTGTGGGGAGAGATCCGTCAGGAACTGTTCGGGGCTGCCGGTAAGGCTTGATCCGTAGCTTTGGATTTTGACTCCGCTCAGCGTGGGTCGCCCGATTCGTGAGAAATGAATCGTGCGGCCCACGTTGTGTTCGAGGTCGTGAAACTCGTTACCATTGCATACAAGTCGTGACCGAGGTCACTCTTACCCCCTTTCGGGGGTAGTGCAGGGGTGAGCCACATCACTACCTTTCCTCCTATCGACGGTGATGCCCACAGGGCGACACCATAGGACCACGGAGGAATCGAGTGACCACAGTCTCTCCCACAGGCGGCACCAGTGCCGCCGGCGCCGGGGGCGCGAGTGCCGCAGGTGCGACGCAACCCCCGCAGACCACCAGCGTGCGGCGCGTCGCCATCGCGAGTTGCATCGGCACGACCATCGAGTTCTACGACTTCTTCATCTACGGAACTGCTGCAGCACTTGTCTTTCCGACGGTGTTCTTCCCCGCACTCGGTGCCACCGCGGGAACTGTCGCATCGTTTGCGACCTTCGCAGTCGCCTTCATCGCCCGCCCCGTCGGCGCAATGTTGTTCGGACACTTCGGCGATCGCATCGGTCGCAAGAAGACTCTGATCTCGACGCTCCTGCTCATGGGCATCTCGACGCTGCTGATCGGCTTGCTGCCCGGTGCGGCAACTATCGGTGTTGCCGCTCCGATCATCCTGGTGCTCTTGCGATTCGGCCAAGGCTTCGCGGTCGGTGGTGAATGGGCAGGCGCAACCCTGCTTACCGCGGAATACGCTCCACCGGGCAAACGTGGTCTGTACGCGATGTTCCCGCAGCTCGGCCCCGCAATTGCCTTCGTGCTCTCGAGCAGTACCTTCCTCATCACCGGCGCTGTCCTCGGCGATACCAACCAGGCCTTCCTCGACTACGGCTGGCGTATTCCGTTCCTGTTCTCGATCGTGTTGGTCGGCATCGGCCTCTACATGCGACTCGCTATCGAGGAGACTCCGGTCTTCAAGGCGGAGCAGGCAGAGCGCGTCGCAGAGCAGAAGAACGAAGCACCTCGCACCCTCCCGTTCCTGGATGCCTGGCGGTTCCAGACCAAGGAGATCCTGCTCTCGGCCGGCGCCTTGGCTTGCCTCTTCGCGTTCTTCTACATGGGCACGGCATTCCTCACGAGCTACGGAACCAAGACTCTCGGCTTCTCCCGCCCGTTCGTCCTGTCGGTCGGTATCGCTTCCGCCTTCGTTTTCGGTGCGGCGATCATCGTCTCCGCTCTGTACTCGGACCGCATCGGGCGTCGCAAGGTCATCATGATCTCGTGTGGTCTGGCCGTCGTCTGGGCTCTCGTGCTGTTCCCGCTCCTCGACACGGGATCGCCGATCGCCTTCGTCATCGGAATGTTCGGCACGCTGATGATCTTCGGAATCGCCTACGGCCCCTGCGGTGCGCTGCTTCCGGAAATGTTCCAGACCCGCTACCGCTACACCGGTGCCGGCCTCGGCTACAACCTCGCCGGAGTGCTCGGTGGCGCAGTGCCGCCGCTGATCGCCGCACCACTGGCCTCGGCCTACGGGAGCATGGCCATCGGAGTCATGCTGGCGATCCTGGGTGTGCTGAGCCTGATCTGCACCTGGGCGCTCGTCGAGACCAAGGATCACGCCCTGTAACCACAGCAGGCGGGTGGGGTGTCCGGACTTCAGACAGTTACGGCCACCCCGCACCGGGAAGTATGTCGTGCATCACACCGAATCGAGTAAATTCGTAGATGAGAGGGTCCGCTTCGGCGGCCCCTCTCATAGGTGCCTGAACAGGTAACCGGAGAGGACAGAACACATGAGTACCCCGCTGCCCAGCTATACGTCCGGAGTATGGGACGGTCCGATGCTGGGCGACACCATCGGAGACAACCTGGATCGCACGGTTGCCGCGCACGGTGACCGTGATGCGTTGATCGACCATGCCAGCGGTCGACGATGGACGTACCGGGAGTTCGCCGAGCAGGTGAACGGGCTCGCTGCCGGACTTCTTTCCCGTGGTGTGGGGAAGGGCGATCGGGTAGGGATATGGGCTCCGAACTGTCCGGAATGGACGTTCACGCAATATGCGACGGCAAAGATCGGGGCGATCCTGGTCAACATCAACCCGGCGTACCGCTCGCACGAGTTGCAGTACGTGCTCGAGCAGGCCGGGATCTCGACGCTGGTGTCTGCGGCGAGCTTCAAGACTTCGGATTACGCGTCGATGATCGAGACGGTGCGGCCGCAGTGCCCCGATCTGACGTCGGTGATCCTGCTCGGTTCACCCGAGTGGGACTCAGTGCTTGCAGACGGGTTGGCGGCGCAGGCAAACGATCCGGCTCCGCTCGCCGCTGCCCAAGCCTCATTGTCAGCCGACGACGCGATCAACATCCAATACACCTCGGGCACTACCGGTTTCCCGAAGGGCGCGACGCTCAGTCACCACAACATCCTCAACAACGGCTACTTCGTCGGCGAGTTGTGCCACTACAGCGAGGTGGATCGGGTGTGCATCCCGGTGCCGTTCTACCACTGCTTCGGCATGGTGATGGGCAACCTTGCGTGCACCACTCACGGTGCTGCCATGGTCATTCCGGGTCCGGCGTTCGATCCGCGTGCTTCGCTCGAAGCTGTTCAGGCCGAAAAGTGCACATCCCTCTACGGCGTTCCGACGATGTTCATCGCAGAGTTGGCCTTGCCGGACTTCGACAGCTTCGATCTGTCGAGCCTTCGCACCGGCATCATGGCCGGTTCACCCTGCCCGGTCGAGGTGATGAAGCAGGTCATCGATCGCATGGGGATGGCGGAGGTGTCCATCTGCTACGGAATGACGGAGACATCACCGGTGTCGCTGCAGACTCGCTCGGACGATTCGATCGAGCAGCGCACCGAAACGGTCGGACGGGTGGGGCCGCACCTCGAGATCAAGATCGTCGATCCGGCAACCGGATTGACGGTACCGCGCGGCGAACCTGGTGAGCTGTGCACACGTGGGTACTCGGTCATGCTCGGCTACTGGGAGAACCCGGAGAAGACCGCCGAGGCGATCGACGCTGCCAGGTGGATGCACACCGGAGACATCGGAGTGATGGACGAGGCCGGGTACGTCGCTATCACCGGACGCATCAAGGACATGGTCATCCGCGGTGGTGAGAACGTCTATCCGCGTGAGATCGAGGAATTCCTCTACACCCACCCCGACATTCTCGATGCTCAGGTCATCGGTGTACCCGATGCAAAGTACGGCGAGGAATTGATGGTGTGGGTCCAGATGCGCGAAGGCGCAGACGATCTGGACGCCGATTCGGTCCGTGCATTCTGCACCGGCAAGCTCGCGCACTACAAGATTCCGCGGTACGTCCACGTCGTGGACGAGTTCCCGATGACAGTCACGGGCAAGGTCCGCAAGATCGCGATGCGAGAACAGGCGATCGAATTGATCGGTCAGGCCTGAGAGTATGTCCGCGAACCCAGGGGAGCGTGAGCCGGTACGCCCCGAGATCGCGCTCTCCTGGAAGCGCTCTCGACTCAGTGGCCTCGACCCGTCGTCGGCCATCGCCGTGGACACCGAGGAGCAGGACGGCGAATCTCGTCTGCTTCGGGCCGCCGCACCTGTGCTCGACGAGGTTTCGCAACAGATCGCGGGCACCGGGTTCTGCGTCCTGCTGGCCGATCGGGACTGCCGAGTGGTCGCCTCGGTGTACTCCGACAGTCGAGTCGAGCGGACGATCGAGCGGTTGGGCGTCGTCAACGGTTCACGCTTCGGAGAAGAGCACGCTGGTACCAACGCGCTCGGTACGCCGCTCGAGGTCGGACGCAGTGTGGTGATCCACGGTGACGAGCATTTCCTCGACAGCCTCAAAGGATTGAGCTGCTACGGCCAGCCGATCCTGCATCCCGTCACCCGCCGCGTCGAGGGAATTCTCGACATGACCGGCGTTGTCTCGCAAGCCAACCCACTGTTCGCGCCATTCCTGGCGCGTGCGGCAGCGGACATCGAGAAGCGCCTGCTCGAGGGATCGAAAGCGTCGGAGCAGCGACTGGTCGACGCATTCCAACGAGTTTCGCATCAGCGTCACATTGCCGTTGCGGCCATCGGCGACGACATCCTGCTGAGTAATCGAACCGCCCTCGACCTGCTGGACACTGCTGATCACGTATCGCTCCGTTCCTTGATCGCCGATCTCAACCCGGATCAATCACGATTGGTGACAGTCGAATTGGCGTCCGGTGCGCTGGCGCGAGTTCAGGCCGACCGGATTTCCGGGGCGGACGGCGGGGCGCTCTTCCTGGTCGAACCACTCCAGCGTGAACGGGCGCCGATTCGTAGAACTCATGAGCGGGCCCCGTCTCCGGGCGAACGACTGCGCCGAGACTTGGTGCGAGCGCGGGCTGGTTCTGCCGCCGTGGCGATCTCGGGTGAGGCGGGTTCGGGCCGAACCTCGGCAGCATCGGACGTCGTCGGCAGCATCGACGCGAGTTGGCTCGATGCCACGCGGATTGCATTCGACGGACGTGAGCAATGGGTTACCGATCTTGTGCGAGCCGCCCGTAAGCGTTCGGGCGTCGTCGTGATCGAACAGGTGCAACTTCTTCCCGATTCGGTGTTGCCGCTGGTTGCAGACCTGATCGATGCGAGCGCCGAGGGGCCGCGGATCGTGCTGACCAGCGGCGCGGTAGCGGATCTACCGCCGACCATCGCATCGCTCATCTCGCGTTGTGCTTCCAGGGTTGTCATAGCCCCACTGCGTGAGCGACAAGCAGAGATCGCCGAGTTGGCGCAGGCGATGTTGGAAGGGATCTCGCCCGAACTGAGGTTGACCGCCAGTGCTACCGAAGCGCTCGCGGCGGCCAGTTGGCCGGGCAATCTGGCCGAGTTACGCGTCGTGCTGCATCGTGCCTCAGGCGATCGCTCCAACAACCGCATCGACGTCGCCGATCTGCCCGAGGACTACCGCACCACCACCAAGGTGTCGCGGTTGGCGGGGCGGGAGAAGGCCGAGCGTCAGGCGATCATCGGAGCGTTGAAAGACTGCGGCGGCAACAAGGTTCACGCGTCGGCGCAGCTCGGCATCAGCCGAAGCACTCTCTACACTCGTATGCGGGCGCTGGACATCACTGTGTAGTTCGCTGTCCGATTCCAGTTGTACAAAGTTCGGACAGTTAGCACCCTCGGAAGCGCGGAAGTATGGCGTGCATCACATTCGCACCTCACTACTTCAGGGGAGTTTCCGATGACGGCAGTAGCCGAACACACCATCAGTTCCGCGGTACAGGGTTTCCTGAACGGACCGAAGAAGCTCTACATCGGCGGTGAATTCGTCGACGCCGCTTCGGGTCAGACCTTCGCGACGTACAACCCGGCTGACGGACAGAAGCTCGCAGACGTGGCACACGGACAGGCCGAAGACATCGACCGCGCAGTGCGCGCCGCTCGCACGGCCTTCGAAGACGGCCCCTGGTCACGCATGAAGGCAAACGAGCGCGAGCGGATGATCTGGCGCGTCGGCGACATTCTCAGTGCCCGCGCCGAAGAGTTCGGTCAGCTCGAAGCTCTCGACAACGGCAAGTCCGTTGCCATCGCCACCGCCGTCGACGTGGCTTGGGCCGCAGACGTATTCCGCTACTACGCAGGCTGGGCCACCAAGATCGAAGGCAGCACTGTCAACGTGTCGATGCCATTCTCTCCGGGCGGCGAGTTTCATGCATACACACTGCGTGAGGCGATCGGCGTCTGCGGACTGATCGTCCCGTGGAACTTCCCGCTGCTCATGTCGTCGTGGAAGCTCGCACCCGCGCTCGCTGCCGGCAATACCGTGATCCTCAAGCCCGCAGAGCAGACCCCGCTCACCGCACTTCTTCTCGCAGAGGTATTCGAAGAAGCCGGCTTCCCTCCTGGCGTCGTGAACATCGTTCCCGGATTCGGCGATGCCGGTGCTGCCCTGTCCGGGCACGACGACGTGGACAAGGTCGCGTTCACCGGTTCTACCGAGGTGGGCAAGAAGATCGTCGACGCTGCAAAGGGCAATCTGAAGAAGGTCACGCTCGAGCTCGGTGGCAAGAGCCCCAACATCGTGTTCGCCGACGCGGATTTCGATTCCGCGGTGGAGGGTTCGCTCAACGCGTGGCTGTTCAACCACGGACAGTGCTGCGTTGCGGGCACTCGCCTGTACGTCGAGGACACCATCTTCGAGAAGTTCACCGAGGCTGTCGCGCACGCTGCGAGCCAGGTCAAGATCGGGCCCGGCCTCGACCCCACCACCCAGCTCGGACCGCTGGTCTCGCAGGAGCAGTTCGACAAGGTCACCGGCTACCTCCGTGAGGGAATCGCCGACGGCGCACGCGCACTGACGGGCGGTAACCGCTGGGGCGATCAGGGCTACTTCGTCGAGCCCACTGTCTTCGTCGACGTCAAGCCTGAATTCTCCATCGTCCAGGAGGAGATTTTCGGACCGGTCGTGGCGGCGTTGCCGTTCAACGCGGACGACGGACCGATCACTGCCGCAAACGATTCCATCTACGGCCTCGCTGCGGGCATCTGGACCCGGGACATCTCCAAGGCGCATCGCACGGCAAAGCGTCTGAAGGCCGGCTCGGTGTGGATCAACCAGTACAACGGCTTCGACACCGCGATGCCCTTCGGCGGATACAAGCAGTCCGGCTGGGGCCGCGAGCTCGGCGCTTCGGCCATCGATCTCTACACCCAGACCAAGGCCGTCAACATCGCCCTCTGACCGACCTCATCGCTCATTCTCTCGTCCGACAATCAAGGAGATCACCAGTGAAGACCAAAGCTGCTGTACTGCTCGAGCCCGGAAAGCCTTTCGAGATCATGGAACTCGACCTCGACGGCCCGGGTGTGGGTGAGGTACTGATCAAGTACACCGCGGCCGGACTGTGCCATTCGGATCTGCACCTGACCGACGGTGATCTCCCGCCGCGTTATCCGATCGTCGGCGGACACGAAGGCTCGGGCATCATCGAAGAGGTCGGCCCTGGCGTCACGAAGGTCAAGCCGGGCGATCATGTCGTGTGTAGTTTCATTCCCAACTGCGGCACCTGTCGCTACTGCTCGACCGGTCGCCAGAACCTGTGTGACATGGGCGCCACCATCCTCGAAGGTTCCATGCCCGACGGGTCCTTCCGTTTCCATGGCAACGGTCTGGACTTCGGCGGAATGTGCATGCTCGGAACGTTTTCCGAGCGGGCCACCATCTCGCAGCACTCGGTTGTCAAGATCGACGACTGGCTTCCGTTGGAGACCGCAGTGGTCGTCGGTTGCGGTGTGCCGTCGGGCTGGGGCACCGCCGTCAACGCCGGTAACCTTCGCGCCGGTGACACCGCGGTGATCTACGGCATCGGTGGTCTCGGCATCAACGCGGTCCAGGGTGCTGTTTCGGCTGGTTGCAAGTACGTAGTGGTGGTCGATCCGGTTGCTCTCAAGCGTGACACCGCACTGAAATTCGGTGCCACGCATGCCTTTGCAGATGCCGAGAGTGCGGCTGCCAAGGTCAACGAGCTGACCTGGGGACAGGGCGCCGACGCTGCGCTCATCCTTGTCGGCACCGTCGACGAGGACGTTGTCAGTGCAGCGACGGCAGTGATCGGTAAGGGTGGCACTGTCGTGATCACGGGTCTCGCCGATCCGGCCAAGCTGACCGTTCACGTGTCGGGTACCGACCTGACACTGAATCAGAAGACGATCAAGGGCACGCTGTTCGGTTCGATGAACCCGCAGTACGACATCGTCCGACTGCTGCGTCTTTACGATGCCGGTCAGCTCAAGCTCGATGAACTGATCACCAATACCTACAGCCTCGAAGACGTCAACCAGGGCTACCAGGATCTGCGTGACGGCAAGAACATCCGTGGCGTGATCATTCACGACAAGTAGGACAACTGCTGTGCGCCTTTATTAACCGCGGGCGGTTAATAAAGGCGCACAGCACTATTTCTTGGCTTTCGACAAAATCTGCATCAACTGAAGTAGCGCCGAGAACTTCGCGAACACCGAGCGCGAGACCACCGGACCGAAAGACGCGGTGTCGGTCGCATCGAATGCGTCGAGTAGATCCCGGAAGCTTTCGATCTGCTTGATCATCGCGTCCAGGTCGACGTGCGTTACGGCGTCGGCATCACGCAGAGCGAGCAGGTACTGCGGCGCCGTCACCAAGGCGACTGCCGGGATCTTCCGCTCGAACAGTGGTTCGCCCTCACCGAAATGAATGACCGGTCCTGGCGCCACGATTCGGCGATCGCCCGCCCCGATGTCGCGCCACAGCGGTGCAACGATGTTGTGTACTTCTCGGCTCGTCGCGTAGAGCAGTTCCGGTTCCGGAGTGGTCTCCAACGTATAGCTGCCGGTCGAGTTGTCCTCGGTGTCACCCAGTGCGCCGAGGTGCTCGATTGCGATCCCCGCTACTGCGCGCGACTGTCCGGCTTCGCCCTTCCACATCTCGGGGTGCGCTTCGAGCCAGGTGGACGTTGCCTGTCCGTGCTTGGACACCGCTGGAATACGAAGGTGGCCAGTCGTCAGGACAAAAACGTACGACCGTCGATGCGGCTGCGCGACGGCGTGGCGCGCCAACGCCAACATTCCCAGATGGCCGTTCTCCTCGACGCCGTTTGTTCCGTCACTGTGAGTGATGAGCAGAATCGTCTCTTCGGGTGAGGTTCCGGGGGACACTGCCCACACCGTGTCAGTCCGGATGTCCGGATGCAGAGTCGCGTCCAGTACCAGAGTCGCCAGCTGACCGGAACGAGCTGCAGCGACAACCTTCGCGCCCTCGTCGCCGGCCACCCAGACGGCGGGGATGTCGTGATATGGCTGCGTGAACGGAAGATATTGTCCCAGTGCGTTGTCCGGAGCGATGTCACGCCACACCGCGATCACGCCGAGGACACCGGCCTTGCGGGCCTTGTCTAGCTTCGGGCCCAGAAGTGTTGCGGAGAGAACCGGATTTCGAAGTGTCTCGTCGGTGGCGATCGGGCCCCACTCGCTGACCAGTAGCTTGCGGGGAAGATCGATGTGCGGGACCTCGATCACTGCGATCGCGCCCTTGGCCGCCGACCACTTGGGGCGTCGCGCGCTGACGTAGACCAGGGGAGCGGAGATTCCCTGTGGCCCGGTCAATCCGGAGTAGGGAAATGCGGACGAAACGCTGATCGGTCCCGTCGGCAATTCGATGCGAAGCCCCTCAGATGTGTCCGGTAGATCCCAGCGTTCGAAAGTGTGTGAATCACGCCGGACGTCGAGGCCTAGTTCGGTCAGTCCGTTCGCGACTTCTTGCACCACAGCGTGGTGTGAAGGCGATCCAGTCAATCGTGGACCCAGTGCGTCGAGTCGCTGTTGGCCGGCAAGGAGGAGATCGCGATCGACGGCCTGGCCGTGATTCATGGAATTGCCTTTCGTGCTCCGTGGCGTCTGCTCTGGTGAGGCGCCTGCCCGTGTCGTGTCCACGGTACCGAGCGGTCTGAAAACGAGACGAAGGCGCGTCGGATATGCCGTTTTCGCAGATATACCGGGTGCCAACGGGCCGATCGGTCCGTACCGTATGACCTTGGCACCGAAAGACTCCGTGTTCTTCGGACAGACCAGTCCACGGCGAGAGAGGCCTACGTTGGCTACGTATCTTTACAGGTTGGGGAAGTTTGCTTTCCGCCACAAGTATCTTGTGGTGGCCGCGTGGATCATCGTGATCGCGGTGGTGGGGGGCGCAATCAGCGCCACAAATCCGACGTTCTCCAAAGAATTCAATCTTCCGGGCACTGATTCCCAACGTGCGACCGAGTTGATGAACGAGAACTTTGCAGCGGCAGCCGAGCAGCAAACTCAGGCGTCGACCAGTATTCTCATCGCGGCAGACGACGGACTTGCCGCACACAGCGATCAGATCGACCAGTTGATCGCGCAGGCGAAGACGTTGCCGGACATCGTCGATCCCGAGAAGATCGTCAACCCGGTGACTCTCGCGGAGGCCAATCCGGCGGTGGCGTCGGCCGTTCTCGGGGACAACGGCAAGGTCGGGCTGATCCAGCTCAATCAGTCGATTCGCATCGAGGATCAGACGCAGGCCAACAAGACGGCGTTCCTCGACCTGATGGCAAAATTCCGCACCGGTGGCCTGCAAGTCGAAGGCACCGGCTCCATGATGCAGGTGCAGGCCGCAGGCGGTCTGTCGGAGATGCTCGGCTTCGCGGTGGCGTTCATCGTGATGATCGTGGCGTTCGGCGCGCTCATTGCGGCTTTCATTCCGTTGTTCACTGCAATTCTGGGAATTGCGCTGGCCACTCTGACGGTCACACTCGGTTCGGGCTTCTTCGACATCAACGAAGGCGTCACAGGAATCGTCACGATGATCGGCATCGCAGTCTCGATCGACTACGCGTTGTTCATCGTTTCGCGCTACCGCAGTGAGCTCAATTTGGGCGGAACGAGGGAAGCAGCAGTCGGGCGCGCAGTGGGTACTGCCGGTTCGTCCGTCGTCTTCGCCGGCCTGACGGTTGTGGTCGCGCTGGCAGCCCTGGCGGTGGTCGGGGTTCCAATGATCACCCAGATGGGAATCTCTGCAGCCGTTGCCGTCATCATCGCTGTCCTCGGCGCAATCACGTTGATCCCGGCTGTCCTGGGTATCTTCGGCCGATTCGCGTTCTCGCCTCGTATCCCCGGCCTTCGCCACGGTGACGAGCCCGAGACGATGGAATCCAACGGTCATCGCTGGGCCAAGATAGTCACCAAATACCCGTGGCCGATCGCTGGTGCTGCTCTGGTTCTCCTGGTGATCGCGGCTATTCCGATGACCAAGCTCGAACTCGGACTCTCCTTCACTCAGGACGAAGAGCGACCGGCGCTGGCCCTACTGCAACGAGGGTTCGGTGAAGGCGTCAACGGTGAGTTGTTCGTCGTGCTCGATGCACCCGACGGTACCGACATCACCGCGATTGCCGAAGGCACTGTCGCGCACATCAAGGGCCTCGACAACGTCGCAACGCCGGATCAGCTGATGTGGGTCGGAAACGGACCGGACGCGGCAAACCCGATGGCGGGCGCCAACTCTGCCCTGATCGCCGTCACCCCGCAGATGTCCCCGAGTGGACCCGAAACCCACGAACTGATGAATCAGATTCGTGACTACGGATCGACGGTGAAGTCGGAGGGAGCTGAACTCGGTGTGGCGGGTCAAACCGCGATCGTTGCCGACATGTCGTCGAAGCTCAGTTCCGCGCTCATCCCTTATCTGATCGTGGTGGTCGGGCTGGCGTTCATCATCATGATGGTCGTCTTCCGCTCGATCCTGGTGCCGCTGACCGCAACTCTCGGATTTTTGTTCTCCGTCTGTGCGACCTTCGGCGCCACGGTGGCGATTTTCCAAGAAGGCGACTTCGGGCTGATCGAGCACACTCAACCGATCATTTCGTTCCTACCGATCTTCATGATCGGCGTGGTGTTCGGGTTGGCGATGGACTATCAAGTGTTCCTCGTGACGAGAATGCGCGAGGAATATGTGCACGGATTGTCGGCCAAGGACGCCATCGTCTCCGGCTACACCCATGGTGCTCGCGTGGTCGCGTCGGCGGCGATCATCATGATCTCCGTGTTCGGCGCATTCATGCTGTCCTCGGAGACGACAAGCAAGATGATGGGCTTCGGTCTGGCGGCGGCAGTCTTCTTCGACGCCTTCATCATCCGCATGATCGTGATCCCTGCGGTCATGTCGATTCTCGGTGATTCGGCGTGGAAGTTGCCCGCGTGGCTCGACAAGATCCTGCCGAATGTCGACATCGAGGGTGAAGCGATTCGGCGGATTCCGATCGATCAAGACCCGGACTCCGATCCAGACCCGAATAAGGTTCCTGTCAGGGTGTAAGCACTCAGGTCGTGAAACGAACGGGGTGCCGGTTGCAGAGCAACTGGCACCCCGTTCATTTGTGTCTGGATGGCGCTGACACAAATAGGAAACCATCCGGTTGGTAACAGAAATTGCTGTGATCGCGACAGGACTTCCAGAGGCGACGCGCACCGGGGGCGAGCCGTGACGATGACTGTGAGGACTCGTGCCGAACGAGCAAACCGATTCGAAGCGTGCGGAGACGTGGACCTTCGCGTTGACGGTCGTCTCCCTGATCGCCGGCGGCACAGTGGTTGCCGGGTTCGTGGATCGGTGGAGTGGCTCGGAGTCCGACAACATCTCGGTAGCTGCATCGACGTCTGTCAGCGTGACGTCTACGCCGGACGGTGGGTTCGCCGAAGACGCACCTGAATTCTCGTACGTCACGCCGACCGCGGTGTACCCGACCACCATTCCGGGTTGTGAGAGCGTCGAAGCGCCAGAGGAGGATTCGTTCTTCTCCTATATTCTGGACGGATCCAACACGTACGACGATCCACGCTTTCCGTGGTTCTCGAGCGCCAAGGCAGCAGCGATGTCTGACGCGGTCAAACAGGCGCTGCCGCACGACGTCGAGCTGAAGTTCGCCAGCCCGGGCAATTCGCTCCAGTTCGGGCCGATCTATGCGCCTTCGAACACAGATGGCCTGCCCGAGGGGTTCTCGCTCGAGGATCTGGCGTCCACCACTGCGTCCGGGACGCTGGTTCGGGACGGGAAGATCGGCGCGCTCAGCCTGATGCTGCACTCGAGTTCTGATCCGATCCCATCGTGTGTTGCGGGGTCGCTCGTCGAACGTCGGGTGCTGGCCGACCAGTCTGTGGTGGACCTGCAGGATACGTGGAGCGAAACCAATGGTGTACGCACTCTTGGTCGGTCGGCGATGCTGTACGGAATCGACGGGACCCGTATCCAGGCGTATGTCAACGACACGAACAACGACGGAGGTCGGGACGCCGAGAGTTCCGGCGTGGTGCCACTGACGCTTGACGAACTTGCAACCCTTGTCGAAATGACACAGCTGCGAATCACCGCGCCTATTCCACCAGGCACTGCTCCGCTTCAGATTGATTGCGGCGGTTGGGCGGACGAGTCATCAGGGCGGGAACTGGATCGAGGAATCGTAGACGCGCTCGGTGAAGCGCTCCGATCAGGTTGGCGCGCAGCACCGCCAGACGCGCCTGACCTCGGCAGTCAGCTGGGTGATCTGGTTCTTGCCGAAAACGACACCACCACCGCGTGCCAGGATCTCGTTGCACGGTCGGGCGGCAACGAGTCGGGTCTGAGTATCTCGATCACCAGCGGACAACCGCTTCCCGCACCTCCGAACAAGTACGACCCTTCGTACGACGGACACCCGCTCTCGATGGAGACCACTGAAGATGGATCCGTGATCGAACGTGATGAGAGTCGCTGGGAGAATGTCCACAGGTCTGTAGTAGTTACCCACACGGGTGGGACGCAAGTAACGGTGAGCTCGACGGCCGAGGAACCGAACGTGCCGATGACGTTCGAGCAGTTGGAGTTTCTCGCGACGACCGACGGCCTGGAGATTCGATGACCAACAGGTACTCCCCGAAAGCCCGCCTTCGGATCGCGGCCGCCGCTGCGGTAGTTTTACCGTCACTGCCGCCATCGCCACGGTGGTCACGTCGACGAGTTCCGAACCGACAGCGATCTCGTCGCCGCTATGGAGCGACGAGGCCTCCGAGATTCTCGGACGCGAGTTCGCGATCTTTCGGAGCCCACTTGTCGGCACCGAATTCAACATGGACATGGGCGGATTCATCGACGCCGGATCACTCGTGGTCACGATGATCGGTATGCCGGATCGTCAGGCGAATTCGTTGGACGACGCAGAATTGGTCGGATTGGACGCCGAAGACGGCACAGTTCGTTGGCGCGCGTCGGCGGTCGACATCGGTGGTTGCTCCGAGACTCTGCTCGGCAACTCGGTGCTCTGTTTCTCCGGACCGTACGTATCCGGTGGTTCGTACTCGCTGTTCGACATCGATACGGGAGAGCGGCGAGACATCAAGACGCCGTGGTCGCCGATCATCGCGGTTGTCTCAGGCGACACCGTCCTCGCGCTCGAAGGGGATATCGAGAGCAACGACGTTCGCGTGCACAGCGGAACCGTCGACGATCCGGAAGCGAACTGGTCCAAAGCGTTCGACATCGGCGGATCGTGGGAGGCCGGATATGCCGATCCGGTGATGTCGGTTCACGGCGACCTCGGTGTGATCGCTCTCGACGAGTCCTTGGGATTCGACCTGAAGACCGGCGAACAGCGGTGGGTACACGGTTACTCCACCTGTTCGACCGCGCACACATCGTCGGACGGTGTGACCTTGGTGTCGGACGGCGGTTGCGAAGGCAACGGTCGCCCGACAAGTGAGTACGCACTCGATCAGAACGGGCGCGAGTTCGCCAGGACGGACGAACTGCCCTCGGAGTCCTCGCACTACGGTGGGCGATACAGTCGAGATGAACCTGTCGGCGGATCGACTCCGATCATTCTGGGACACAGCGGTTTCGACCGGAAGTCCGGCGAGAAATTGTGGTCCAACAGTGAAGTCTTCGACACCGCACAGTCGTTGGCGGTGATCGGCAACGTGGTCGCCGTGACCCGTTCCGGTTCCGAGCCCGACGTCCAGTTCGTGGACCTCTTCACCGGTGAGGTCCTGTGGCGATCGAACGCCGAGCGCGCCGGAGAGGTTGTCTGGCACGGCGATGTCGTTATCGACGAGGGAAACGTCTACGGAACGGATGTCCGTACGGGCCAACGTAGTTGGGAGGTTGGGGTGGATCAGGACGGGGACGACGAGTTCACCCCCTGGGCGATGCCGCGGGAGCTGTGGGCGGGGGACAAGGTGCTGTTGCGTTCCAGTGAAGACCGCATCACGGCGTTGAAACTGTCGTGAAACTCGGTGTCTGCGAACCTTCGGTAATTAGCGAAACTCGATGGTTTACTGGTGAACTGGCATGATTCGACCTTTCGACATGCCGAACAAGCGCCTGAACTCCAGGCGCTCCTGCTCGAAGTTGTAGATGCGGTAGACGGGCCACACGAGCGCGTGGAGCATCGAGTCGCCCCAGATGGTCAGTTTGAGGCGCCAATTCATGATGTTGTGAAGGTGCAGAACCGATTCGGATGCTTGGTTGTACTTCAGGTACTCCAACGGAGGGGTTTCACCGCGTCGACCGGACGTCTCTGCTCGCATGTCGGCGATCTGACCGATCGTCATCCCTTCCTCCCGAAGGCACAGTGAAAGGTCGATATCTTCGTGGATGTCAGGCCGGTCACTGACTTGCTCGCGGACGGACAGCCATGCGCTCTTTCTGATCGCCATGTTCGCTCCGGCGACAGCGAGTACTTGACGTTCGCAATCGAACTTCCCCTGCTTCACCTGCCTGTCCAGTGCGTAGCGGTGGATTCGAGCAAACGGCGATTCGAAGAGGTAGGTGAGTCCGGCAACCGCTGAATGAGCGGTGCTGCGTTGGAAGAAACCCTTGACCGCATCTGCCCATCCCGGTTGTACCCGTGTGTCCGCGTCGATACGACCGATGATATTGCCGGTCGAGGCGTCGAAGCCCGCGTTCCGGGCGTGTACCACGCCTTGGCGGGCCTCGAAGACGTATCTGACTTTGTCGTACTTTTCGGCGAACTCCTGGATGATCGATGCAGTACCGTCCGTCGAGTTGTTGTCGACAATCAGAATCTCATCGATTTCCGATTGGGTCAGTAGACGCTCGATGCAGCCGGAAACCGCGTTCTCTTCGTTAAATACCGGAACAACCACCGAAAGTCGATTAGTGGACAAGTGTTCAATATCCTGCATGGATGCGGTCACTGTATTCCTTTGCTGGGCAATTGGGTCCAGTCCTTCGCAAAGGTTACGATAGCAATAGGTGACCATTCGGACAATTTGAAGCGATGGCCATATGATCAATCCCGCAACAGCTTATTGCGGGAAACTATCAGCATAAGTGCAGCTGGCACGGCATAAATGCATGCAGATAAGGCTTTCGGAACTGATTGATTTTTACCCACTCGAGTCTATTCGTCGGTTGAACACCGGACTTTAGTCCTTTTAATTCCGGCAAATATAATGCTGGTAGTTCGCTGAATTGTGAATCGCCACTGCGGCAACCACCTGGCAATATCTAGATGTCGCAAGTCGCTTTTCAATGAAGTGGAGTCGGTGCAGCGCAAGTGCCATATTTGTAGATTCAACGGACCCTTGACGGCAAGGTTGCCGCCATCTGCAAATATTTGCCTTTGTAGCTGTCGGTCTGGATTTTCCAGTGAAGTCCGCCCCCGCGACTCTTCAGCACCGATTTCCGATGTGCAACCGGCAGCCGGCACCTACCTACTGGGTCAGCATGCCTTCGGTTTCGGGTGCCGGAACGGTTTTCCCCGTGATCGGATCGACTTCCGCGAGCGATGGAACATCCTCGCCGTCAAGCACTCGGCGCATGCGCTCCTTGTCGAGCTGCCCCTCCCAATTGGCGACCACGAAGGTTGCGACACAGTTCCCGAGCAGGTTTACCGACACCCGCATCGAGTCCATGATTCGATCGGCGCCCAGTAGGAGGGCGACTGCGGCGACCGGAATTGCGCCGTGACCGATTGCGGCCACAGTGGCGGACAGCGCCAGGAAGGACGATCCCGGTACCCCTGCCATTCCCTTCGACGTGAGCATCAGTACCAGGACGGCAGTGATCTGTTCACCGAGTGTCAGATCCACGCCGAGTGCCTGAGCCAGAAACAGCATGCAGATCGACAGGTACAGCGTCGCGCCGTCGAGATTGAACGAGTAGCCGGTAGGCACCACCAATCCTGTTGTCGTGCGCGAGCATCCGGCGTTGGTGAGCTTGACCATGATTCGGGGCAGAACTACTTCGGTCGACGCCGTTCCCAACGCGAGGAAGAGTTCGTCCTTGATGTACTTGACGAACTTCCACAGGTTCACGCCCGCGAAATACCTGACTATCGCGGCCAGGATGAGGATGAACAGGAAGGCCGCGAGATAGCATGCGGCGATCAGCTTTCCGTAGCTTCCGAGTGAAGCAATCCCGTACTGGCCCACGATGTACGCCATCGCGCCCAAAGCGCCCAACGGCGCCAGTCGCATGATCCAGCCGATGATCGTGAAGAACAGATGGCTCAGACGATCAACGAGTTCGAACACGATCGGTGGGCCGCTCTCGCCTGCCTTGGCCAAGGCGAGTCCGAACAGTACTGCGAAGAAGAGGACTTGGAGGAGAGCGTTCTCGGCGAAGGCCGAAACTATCGACACCGGAATGATATTGAGCAGGAACTCGACCGTGTGGGGGAGTTCGCCACTTCCGGTCTTGGCGGCCACGGCGTCCGCACCGTTCGCCAGCGTCTCCGGATCGATGTTGAATCCCGCACCCGGTTTCATCAGATTTCCGATGAGCAGCCCGAACAACAGGGCGAAGGTGGTCACTACCTCGAAGTAGATGAGTGCTTTGACGCCGATACGCCCCACGGCCTTCAGATCCCCGACGTGAGCAATCCCGATCACGACGGTGCAGAAGATGATCGGCGCGATCAGCATTTTGATCAGCTTGATGAACCCGTCGGCAAGGGGCTTGAGATTCGCGCCGAATTCCGGCCACAACCAGCCGATGAGGACACCGATGACGATAGCGGCGATCAGTTGCACGAACAGTGATCGGTACCAGGGCGGCTTGTTGGCGAGTCGCGCGAGCTCGCTGTTCGGCAGTTTTACGGAAGTGGCCATGGACGAGAACGCTAGGTCTGCTTGATTGCGAAAGAATAACTCGCGAATGTCCTGCGTGTAACACGTCCAGGTTGCATCTCGGACAACAATTCGGTCAACAAGCGACAGTTGTGTGTGACTGTGGTTATTGTTTCCCTGAGCGGTGATCTTCCGTCCGCGTGCATGCACGACGTGTGAGAGGGGCTGTCATGGGGCAAATTATCGGAACCATCATTTTCGGCGCAGTCATCGGAATCCTGGCTCGTCTCGTACTGCCAGGTAAGCAGCAGTACGGCATGATCGTGACCGTCGTGCTGGGTATCGCCGGAGCGCTTATCGGGTACTGGGTCTGGGGAGCGATCTCGGACAAGGGCGACACGGGTGGAATCGACTGGATCCGCTGGATCATCAGCATCGCCGCGGCGGCCGTGCTCTCGATCGGCTACAGCGCCGTCACCGGCAAGAAATAGCAAGCCAACGCAATTCGCGAAGTGCGCCCCCCGAAGTTCGGGAGGGCGCACTTTTGGTTTGCCCTAGTTGTCCGACCCCAGATGTCAGCGAACGGCACTCTCGTCGCCTCAGATGCGCCGAAAGGCGCGTTCGCTCAGAGGAGGGCGTGCAAATTCAGAGCGCCCGTCGCTGAAGATGCAAGGCCTCGAGGAACTGCGCCGGTAGATCCTGCTCGAGGATTTCGTCGTCAGGATGCGGTAGCGCTTTGATTTTGGCGAACTCGTCGTTGAGTCGTTCCATCTTCACGTCGAGACGGTGTGCCGCGGCCGCAGCCTCGGTGAGTTCGTCGAGGAGTTCGACGGGAACCTCGCGGTTGTACTTGTAGTAGATCTTGTGTTCGAGGCTCGCCCAGAAGTCCATCGCGATGGTGCGGATCTGGAGTTCGATCGGAACGTGCCGGACGCGGTCGCTCATGAAAACGGGGACCTCGACGATCAGGTGCAAGCTCTTGTAGCCGTTGGGTTTCGGATCGGCGATGTAGTCCTCGCGCTCGATCACCCGAAGGTCCGTCTGGCTGGTGAGCATCTCGGCTATGCGGTACGTGTCGGAAATGAAACTGCAGGTGATGCGTACTCCGGCGATGTCGAAGATGTTCTTCGAGATGTCGTCGATCGTGAGCGGGACGTTCAGGCGCTGAGCCTTGCGCAGGATGCTGTCCGGCGACTTGACTCGTGACGTGACGTGTTCGATGGGGCTGTACTGATTGATGTGCGTGAACTCGTCCTTGAGAATGTTCACCTTGGTCATCAGTTCGGAGATTCCGAATTGGTACAACATCATGAAGCGGGAGAACTCGGTCCGCAGTTCGGCGAAATCGGCCCTGCTGACCCCACTGCTGTCTTCCACGTTCGGCACCCTCATCTGTTAGCTGGTGTAACCAGTCTGCCACCGATTGTGCCGTGTCCGGTTTCAGTGGGTGCGCAGTGCGGCGAGCGTCATATCCCGCAGGACTCGACGCGCGCGTGCCGGCGAAGCGGGGTTGGCGCTGTGTGGGGTCGAGTTGATCAGACCGAAGGTGGCATGCGCTTTGATGCGTGCATCCGCCTGATCGAGTTGGGGATCGAGTTGCTCGAGCACCCCGACCCAGACCTCGACGTACTTGCGCTGCGTCTGGCGTACTTGTCGACGCGCGTCGGCCGGCAGGCTTTCGAGGTCGCGGTCCTGGATGCGGATCAGGTCCGGCTCGCCCAGTGCGAAGTCGAGGTGGAACTCCACCAATGCGTCGAGAGCAGCGCGCGGTGAGTCCGCTGCCTCTGCTGCCGCAGAACCGCCTTCGTGCAGGCGCGTGCTGATGCCGACGAGAAGTTCCACGAGGACGGCATCCTTGTTGGGGAAATGCCGATACACGGCCGGGCCGCTGATGCCGACGGCCGCGCCGAGGTCTTCGAGCCGCACACTCACGAATCCGCGCTCGGCGATCAACCGGGCGGCGGCGTCCAAGAGTTGACGTCGACGGTCGGCCTTCATCTGATCGCGTCGCGTCGGAGCTGCTACCTGCTCTGAGGTCATTCTCTCGATCTTTCTTCGCTTGTGTTCTGGACAACTCAGTTAATCATAGTTAATCTAGTTTCAGTTATCGAGCATTAACTCATGGCGAAGGCGGCGGGATGACTCCCAGTGGAATCACGCAAGGATCGGGCTACCGGTCCGATCACACCGTTCTGGTGGACGAACTGAAGAAGAAACTGGCGCAAGCAGCGCTAGGTGGCAACGAGCGCTCTCGCGAGCGTCACGTGAGCAGAGGGAAGTTGCTGCCGCGCGATCGCGTCGACTCGCTGCTCGACCAGGGCAGCCCGTTCCTCGAGTTGTCCCCACTGGCGGCCAACGGCCTGTACGACGACGAGTGCCCCGGCGCCGGCGTCATCACCGGTATCGGCCGTGTGTCGGGTCGTGAGTGCGTCATCGTTGCCAACGACGCGACGGTCAAGGGCGGCACCTACTACCCGATGACGGTGAAGAAGCACCTGCGCGCGCAGGAAGTTGCGCTGCAGAACAACCTTCCCTGCATTTACCTCGTCGACTCCGGCGGCGCCTTCCTGCCGCGCCAGGACGAGGTCTTCCCGGACCGTGAGCACTTCGGCCGGATCTTCTACAACCAGGCGACCATGAGCGCCAAGGGGATTCCCCAGATCGCCGCAGTTCTCGGTTCGTGCACCGCGGGCGGCGCCTACGTGCCCGCGATGAGCGACGAAGCAGTGATCGTCCGCAACCAGGGCACCATCTTCCTCGGCGGCCCGCCGCTGGTGAAGGCTGCCACCGGTGAGATCGTCACGGCCGAAGAGCTCGGCGGCGGCGACCTGCACTCCAAGGTTTCCGGCGTCACCGATCACCTGGCCGAGGACGACCGCGACGCACTTCGGATCGTGCGCAACATCATTGCCACACTCGGCCCCCGCTCCGAGCGCCCGTGGGACGTCATCTCCACGGTTCCGCCCGTCGCCGACCAGCGCGAGCTGTACGACGTCGTTCCGACCGATCCCCGTACTCCGTACGACGTGCACGAGGTCATCACCAAGCTCGTTGACGGTGGCGCGTTCCAGGAGTTCAAGGCTGAATACGGCAAGACGCTCGTCACCGGTTTCGCCCACATCGAGGGCCATCCGGTCGGCATCATCGCCAACAACGGCGTTCTCTTCGGCGAATCCGCCATGAAGGGTGCACATTTCATCGAACTGTGCGACAAGCGCAGTGTGCCGCTGCTGTTCCTGCAGAACATCGCGGGCTTCATGGTGGGACGCGACTACGAGGCCGGCGGCATCGCCAAGCACGGCGCCAAGATGGTCACGGCAGTTGCGTGTGCACGAGTTCCGAAGCTGACGGTTGTCATCGGCGGCTCTTACGGCGCCGGCAACTACTCCATGTGTGGACGCGCGTATTCACCTCGCTTCCTGTGGATGTGGCCGAACGCGCGCATCTCGGTCATGGGCGGCGAGCAGGCAGCTTCGGTGCTCTCGACGGTTCGTAGTGACCAGCTCGACAGCGCGGGTAATCCGTGGTCGGCCGAGGACGAAGAATCCTTCAAGGCGCCGATCCGCGAGCAGTACGAGGCTCAGGGCAATCCGTACTACTCCACTGCGCGGCTGTGGGATGACGGTGTCATCGATCCCGCAGATACCAGAACTGTTCTCGGCCTGGCCCTTTCGGTGTGCGCAAACGCGCCGATCGAGCCGGTCTCCTACGGCGTCTTCCGGATGTGAGCGAAATGACTGAGTTGCGCACTATCGATACTGTTCTCGTGGCCAACCGCGGTGAGATCGCGGTTCGCGTGATCCGCACGCTGCGTGAGTTGGGAATTCGCAGCGTCGCCGTCTACAGCGACGCCGACGCGAATGCTCGCCACGTCCGCGAGGCCGACACTGCCGTCAACATCGGACCGGCCGCGGCGCGTGAAAGCTACCTCGTCATCGACAAGGTCATCGACGCTGCCAAGTCCACCGGTGCTCAGGGTATTCACCCCGGTTACGGCTTCCTGTCGGAGAACTCGGCGTTCTCGGCTGCCTGTGCGGCCGCCGGAATCGCCTTCCTCGGCCCCTCCGAGCGGGCGATCGAGGTGATGGGTGACAAGATCACCGCGAAGAACGCGGTTGCCGCGTTCGACGTGCCGGTGGTCCCGGGCATCGCTCGTCCGAACCTGACCGACGAAGAACTGATCGCAGCAGCCGAGGACATCGGCTACCCGGTGTTGGTCAAGCCTTCGGCCGGCGGCGGTGGCAAGGGAATGCGTCTGGTCGAGGACCCGGCCAACCTGGCCGAGGCTCTTCGCAGTGCACGCCGTGAGGCCGCGTCGTCGTTCGGCGACGACACCCTGTTCCTCGAGCGATTCGTCCTGCGGCCTCGGCACATCGAGGTCCAGGTTCTCGCCGACCAGCACGGCAACGTCGTACACCTCGGTGAGCGCGAATGCAGCCTGCAGCGGCGTCACCAGAAGGTCATCGAAGAGGCTCCGTCGCCGCTGCTCGATCAGGTGACGCGTGACCGCATCGGTGCGGCAGCGTGCAACACCGCTCGAAGCGTCGATTACACCGGTGCCGGCACCGTGGAGTTCATCGTCTCCGCCGACAAGCCGGACGAGTTCTTCTTCATGGAGATGAACACCCGCCTGCAGGTCGAGCATCCCGTCACCGAAATGGTGACCGGGCTTGATCTGGTCGAATGGCAGGTACGTGTGGCAGCGGGGGAGAAGTTGACCTTCTCCCAGAGCGACATCACGCTGACCGGGCACGCCATCGAAGCTCGTGTGTACGCGGAGGATCCGGGCCGTGGGTTCCTGCCGACCGGCGGCCGCGTCGTCGATCTGGTCGAGCCGTCAGGTTCCGGCGTGCGCGTCGATTCCGGACTGCTCGCGGGCACCGTCGTCGGCAGTGACTACGATCCGATGCTCAGCAAGGTCATCGCCCACGCTCCCGACCGCGCGGGCGCACTGCGCAAGCTCGATCGCGCACTCGGTGACACCGCAGTGCTCGGAGTCGTGACCAACATCGAGTTCGCACGATTCCTCCTCGCTGATCCGGATGTGATCGCGGGCAACCTCGACACCGGTCTGCTCGATCGTCGCGTCGAAGACTTTGTCGCAGCCGATGCCTCCGACGAGGTCCTCATTGCTGCCGCGGCGTATCGCTGGCTCTCGCGGTGGACAACCTCGGAATCCGTTGATCCCTGGGACGTGCCGAGTGGGTGGCGCGTCGGAACTCCCGCTCCGACCAGCATCAGGCTCTCCGCAGGCACCCGAACGGCGCACGTTGCGATCGTGGGCGTTCCCGCGGATGCAAAGGTCGAGGTCGAAGGTTCACAGCCTCGCGCATTCAGCGCGACCCTGACGGGATCCGAACTGGCGGTGGTGATCGACGGACGCCGACGCACGTTTGTCGTCGCCGAGACCGATGGTGGTCTGTGGCTGGCAGGCGGCGGAACCTGGCACGTGCGCGAGGTTGCCGAAGTCAGCGTTCGCGGTGAGGACAAGCACGCCGGTGACGCCGAAATCGCCAGCCCCATGCCCGGTGCCGTCATCGCAGTCAACGTCGAGAACGGCGCGGCAGTGAGCGCGGGACAACCACTCGTCGTTGTCGAGGCCATGAAGATGGAGCACTCCTTGACGTCCCCGATCGACGGGATCGTGGAAGTGCTTGTCCGTCAGGGCGATCAGGTGATGGTGGATCAGGTTCTGGCCCGCGTGGTACCTGCCCAAGACGAAGAGACTGCCGAAGAAAAGACCGAGAACACGACGCAGAAGGAAGACGCCTGATGTCCGATTACCTTGCCACCGGAGCGCTTCCGGACGAATACCAGCAGCTCGCCAAGACGGTTGCGGACTTCGCGAAGACCGTCGTGGCACCGGTTGCTGCCGAGCACGACGCCAACCACACCTTCCCGTACGAGGTAGTTGCCGGGATGGCGGACATGGGACTGTTCGGCCTGCCCTTCCCCGAGGAGTACGGCGGAATGGGTGGCGACTACTTCGCACTCTGCCTGGCGCTCGAAGAGCTGGGCAAGGTCGACCAGAGTGTTGCGATCACTCTCGAAGCCGGTGTGTCCCTTGGTGCCATGCCGATCTACCGTTTCGGTAACGAGGCACAGAAGCAAGAGTGGCTTCCGCAGCTCACCAGCGGCAAGTCGTTGGCTGCCTTCGGCCTGACCGAACCCGGCGCGGGTAGCGACGCCGGCGGAACCAAGACCACCGCGAAGTTCGACAGCGGTGAGTGGATCATCAACGGCAACAAGCAGTTCATCACCAACTCGGGCACCGACATCACCAAGCTGGTGACGGTCACCGCGGTCACGGGTGTCAAGGACGGCGGCAAGAAGGAGATCTCGACGATCCTCGTGCCGACCACGACGCCCGGCTTCACGGCCGAACCGGCATACAACAAGGTCGGATGGAACGCGTCCGACACCCATCCCCTCACGTTCGCCGATGTTCGTGTCCCCGAAGAGAATCTGCTCGGTGAGCGTGGCCGCGGCTACGCGAACTTCCTGCGCATCCTCGACGAAGGCCGAATCGCTATTTCGGCGCTGAGCGTCGGTGCCGCCCAGGGCTGCGTCGACGAGTCGATCAAGTACGCCAAGGAGCGCGAGGCGTTCGGTCGGCCCATCGGACACAACCAGGCGATCGCGTTCAAGATCGCGCGCATGGAGGCTCGCGCCCACGTCGCACGTACCGCGTACTACGACGCGGCCGCACTCATGTTGTCGGGCAAGCCGTTCAAGAAGCAGGCGTCCATCGCCAAGCTCATCTCCTCCGAAGCTGCCATGGACAACGCTCGCGACGCCACCCAGATCCACGGTGGATACGGCTTCATGAACGAGTACGCCGTCGCGCGTCACTACCGTGACAGCAAGATCCTCGAAATCGGTGAGGGAACCACCGAGGTGCAGTTGATGCTCATCGCTCGTGAGGCAGGGCTGTGACGAACCCCAAGAAGATCACTCAGCGCGGGCTCTGGTTCGAGGAGTTCGAGGTCGGCGCGATCTACGAGCATCGCCCAGGTCGAACGGTGACCGAGGCTGACAACGTCCTGTTCACGACCCTGACGATGAACACGCAGGCGCTACATCTTGATGCCGCGTACAGCGAAGGCACTCAATTCGGTGTGCGGCTGGTCAATTCGATGTTCACCCTCTCGACAATCGTTGGCCTCTCGGTCGCGCAGTTGACGCAGGGCACCATCGTGGCGAACCTCGGTTTCTCCGAGATCAGCTTTCCGAAGCCTCTCTTCCACGGCGACACCCTGTACGCCGAGACGCTCATCGCGGACAAGCGTGAGTCGAAGAGCCGTCCGGGCGAAGGCATCGTGACGCTCGTGCACACCGGACGCAACCAGCACGGTGACGTCGTGGCACTCGCCACGCGCAAGACCTTGGTGCAGCTTCGCCCGGTCGAGGTGTCCTCATGACGTGGACGCCGCCGGGGCCGGCGTGGTTGTTCTGCCCGGCGGATCGACCCGAGCGCTACGCGAAGGCCGCGGCCGTTGCCGACGTCGTGATCCTCGATCTCGAAGACGGGGTGGCTCCGGCCGACAAGGAAGCCGCGCGTGCAGCCCTGATCGACACTCCTCTCGATCCGGACTGGACGATTGTGCGCGTCAATCCGGTCGGTACGCCTGATCACGAACTCGATCTGATCGCGCTGGACGGCACACACTATTCGCGTCTCATGCTGTCCAAGTGCGAATCGGCCGAGGACGTCCTCTCGCTCGCACCGGCGGACGTGGTTGCACTCGTCGAGTCCCCGCGAGGAGCCCTCGCCGTGGCCGACATCGCGCTTGCTGCGAACGCCATCGGTGTCATGTGGGGAGCCGAGGATCTTGTGGCCGGTCTCGGCGGTAACTCGAGCAGGCACCCGAACGGTTCGTACCGCGACGTTGCCAAGCACGTCCGATCGACGTCTCTCCTGGCTGCGAAGAGCTACGGCCGGTTGGCTGTCGATTCCGTGTACCTCGACATCAAGGACCTCGTCGGCCTGGGCGTCGAGTCCGCTGATGCTGTCGCAGTCGGCTTCGATGTGAAGGTTGCGATCCACCCGAGTCAGGTCGAGGTCATCCGTGGTGCCTTCGCACCTTCGGAAAAAGAGATCGACTGGGCCACACGAGTGCTTGCCGCGGTGTCTACTGAACGTGGTGTGTTCGCGTTCGAGGGCAAGATGGTCGACGCTCCCGTTCTTCGTCACGCCGAGAAGCTTCTTCACCGAGCCGGAATCTTTCAGCAGAAGGAGAACTAACGGATGAGCAAAGTCGTGAATACGGCAGCTGAGGCAGTTGCCGACATCGCGAGCGGATCCAGGCTCGCAGTGGGCGGCTTCGGGCTGTGCGGTATTCCCGACGCACTGATCGCGGCGATCGCCGACGGCGACGCCACCGATCTCGAGGTGTTTTCCAACAACTGCGGTGTCGACGACTACGGTCTCGGCATTCTGCTCGGCGCGCACCGGATCGCCAGGGTGACGGCGTCGTACGTGGGGGAGAACAAGGAGTTCGCCCGCCAGTATCTCGCCGGTGAGCTCGAAGTGGAGTTGACGCCGCAGGGGACGCTGGCCGAGCGGCTGCGAGCAGGCGGTACCGGCATTCCGGCGTTCTACACGCCGGCGGGCGTCGGCACACCGATCGCTGAGGGCGGCTTGCCGTGGCGATACAACGCGGACGGTTCGATCGCCGTGGCGTCGCCACCGAAGGCGACGGCAGTGTTCGGTGGCCGCACGTATGTATTGGAAGAGGCGATCACGGCTGACTTCGCGCTCGTGCATGCGGACTACGGTGACACCGAAGGAAATCTCGTCTTCAACAAGACGGCGATGAACTTCAACCCGCTTGCTGCCATGGCCGGCCGGATCACCATCGCGCAGGTGGAGAACCTCGTCGAGCCGGGCGACATCGACCCCGCGCACGTGCACCTACCTGGAGTGTTCGTCGCGCGCGTCGTACACACAGGCCCACAGGAGAAGCGGATCGAGAAGCGGACCGTCTCAGGAGGCACCAAGTGACCAGTGCAGAGGAAACCCGTATCGGTTGGACTCGCCACGAGATGGCCGCTCGCGCTGCCGCCGAGATGCGGCCGGGGGAGTACGTCAACCTCGGCATCGGCCTGCCGACGCTGATCCCCAGTTACCTGCCCGAGGGCGTCAAGGTGGTCCTCCACAGCGAGAACGGCATCCTTGGTACTGGACCGTATCCGACCGACGATCAGGTCGATGCCGACCTCATCAATGCAGGTAAAGAAACCGTCACCGTCAATTCAGGCGCCGCGTTCTTCGACTCGGCTCTCTCCTTCGGCATGATCCGCGGTGGTCACATCGACACCGCGGTGCTCGGCGGGATGCAGGTATCGAAGACCGGTGACCTTGCCAACTGGATGGTGCCGGGCAAGATGGTGAAGGGTATGGGCGGGGCGATGGACCTGGTCCATGGAGCCCGCCGCGTCATCGTCGTGATGGAGCACACCGACCGCGACGGCAATCCCAAGATCGTCGAGGCCTGCACGCTGCCGCTTACCGGTCAGAGCGTCGTCAACCGGATTATCACCGACCTGGCAGTGCTGGACGTCACCGCGGACGGGCTGCAGCTTGTGGAGCTGGCTCCAGGGGTCAGCAGCGAGCACCTGAAGAGTGTGACTGGTGTGGGCTTTTCCTAAAGCTTCGTACCGTAAATCGAAGAACGCGCCGACCGCTGGTCGGCGCGTTCTTTCGTCGGTCTGTCGGCGTGTACCGATAGTCTCGATCAGCGACTGTCGAATCTTGTTCGAGCTCAGGCACCCAGTACCTGGCGGCCCTGTAAATTGTCCGAGGTGACTGATGTGGATTGGGGTGTAGATCGTCGGTTGCAATTGATTGTCCCAGGGGGAGAGGTGTCGCGCGCCGCGTCTGAACGGTGCGTTTCGGCAATGCGATCGGGGGGTAGATGAGCTGGGCGATTTGTAACGAATTGCAACAAAACCGTCGATACACCGGGGTATGGATTTCTCTTGTCACCTATGTATCGGAGACAATGGGTGGTTCTGGCTCGTCGAGGTTGGATGAGGTCGGTAGCTGCTGCGAATCGGACGTTCGGCTCGCACGGGTGCGCAATGGTGTGGAAGAGAGGCTGTGGGCGTGAATTCGCTGGGTAACGGAGAACTGGGGAGCGGCAAGCCGGAGGTCGGCAGCTCGCCGGAAGACGTTCAGCGATCCGACGCATTCCCGCTTTCCGCGGCCCAGCTCGGTATGTGGTTCGCGCAGCACCTCGATCCCGCCGTTCCGGTCAACATCGCTCAGTACGTCGAACTCCGTGGTGCTCTGGAACTTGACGCCCTTCGCCAGGCCTGCGCAGACGCCGGTCGCGAAATCGGGTCGGCCTTCGTCCGGATCTTCGAGATCGACGCCCAGCCGTACCAGATCATCGACCCCACACTCGATGATTCGGTCGGTTACGTCGACCTTCGTAGTGAAGACGACTCGCACGACGCTGCCATGCGGTGGATGCGAGCAGATCGCAGCCGGCCGATCGACATGCTCACGGACCGCTTGATCTCTGCCACGATCCTGCGGCTCGGCGAGAATCGCTACTACTGGTACACACGGGTCCACCACACAATTCTCGACGGATTCGGTGCGTCGACGTTCGTCACTCGTGTGGCGGAGCTGTACTCGGCGCGCGTGGAGGGCCGGGATCCGGAGCCGAGTGAGGCCTCCGATCTCCGGAACGTCTACGAGGTGGACAACAAGTACCGCCAGTCGAGTCGTTTCGAAACCGATCGCAAGTACTGGGCAGACAAGATCGAGAATCTCGACGAGATCTCGAGCCTCGCGGGTCGAAGTGCCGCACCGGCTCCAGTCAGTCGGATCGACAGTGCAGCGCTGTCCAACCACGTCGAGGCGCTGCTCGGGCGGTTCCTCGAGCGCATCGAGAAGACCACTGTTGCCGGCACTGTCGTCGCGGCGTTTGCGGCGTACCTCGCTCAGATGACCGGACGAGAGGACGTGTCGCTGAGTCTGCCCGTTTCCGGTCGAACAACAGCCGTGCTGCGTCGATCCGGAGGCATGGTCTCCAACGTCGTGCCGCTGCGCCTGACCGTCACTGCAGAGACCACCGTCCAGGAGCTTCTGGACGACGTCAGGAACGAAATGTCCGGCGCGCTGCGCCACCAGCGGTACCGACACGAGGACATGGTTCGCGGCGGTGACGGGCCGGGTCGGGGCGGATTCTTCGGTCCCTGGATCAACATCATGATGTTTTCCACCGAGTTGGCATTCGGGCCCCTCGTCGGCGAGCTTCACATCCTGTCCACGGGTTTGATCGAAGACCTCGGTGTCAACCTCTACCAGAGCGTCGGCGATACCCGCACGCACATCGACTTCGAGTCGAATCCCAATCTGTACGCGCCCGCGGACGCCCAGCGAAATCACTCGCGGTTCGTAGAGTTTCTCGAGAAGTTCGTCTCGGCCGAAACGAGCCGCAAGGTCTGGGATCTTCCTGTCGCAACCGACGAGGAGCGAAACAAGGTTGCCTTGTGGAACCGCACCGGCTTCCACGTTGCCTCGCAGACCATCACCGAAGCATTCGAGCGTCAGGTCGAGAGAACTCCCGATGCCACCGCTGTCGTTTTCGAAGGCGCCAGCCTCACGTACGCCGAATTCGACTCTCGCGCAAATGGTTTGGCTCGTCAACTCATCGCCATGGGTGTTGGGCCCGAATCGCTTGTAGGACTGTCGATCCGCAGGTCTTTGGACTTGATGGTCGGTCTGTACGCGATTGCCAAGGCCGGCGGAGCCTGGGTACCGGTGGATCCCGACCACCCAGCCGACCGCACCGCCTACATTCTCGAGTCGGCGCAGCCCACGTGTGTTGTGACCACTGCGCGGGACGACGTGGATCTGCCCTCGGGCACACGGGTCATCGAGATCGACACACTGGACTATGGGCAGCTCGACAGCAGGCCGATCGTCAACGCGGATCGCCTGTCTCCCTTGCATTTCTCGAACACTGCGTACGTGATCTACACCTCGGGTTCGACCGGTCGACCCAAGGGTGTCGCGGTCACTCACGCGGCGATCAACAATCAGCTTCAGTGGATGAACGCCGAGTACGGGCTTTCGGCGTCGGACATCTACCTGCAGAAGACCGCTACGACATTCGACGTGTCGCTGTGGGGATTTTTCATGCCGTTGCAGGTCGGCGCCACGCTCGTCGTCGCGACTCCGGACGGTCATCGAGACCCGATCTACGTGGCGAACAAGATCGCGGAGCTCGGCGTCACGATCACCGACTTCGTGCCATCCATGCTCACGCTGTTCACTGCGAATGCACCTGCCGGATCTTGTGATTCGTTGCGCCATGTGTTCGTCATCGGCGAGGCGCTCCCGCCCGAGACGTCTTCCGCCTTCCGCGAACTCGGTGGAGCCGGACTGCACAACCTGTACGGTCCGACCGAAGCTGCGGTATCGGTCACGTACTACGAGGCCGTGGCCACGGATACTACTTCCGTGCCGATCGGTATGCCGCAGTGGAACACTCAGGCGCACGTACTGGACGGGCAACTTCGCCCGACGCCTATCGGTCAGCCGGGTGAGCTCTATCTCGCCGGCGTGCAACTTGCGCGCGGATACGTTGGTCGTCCTGATCTGAGCTCGGATCGGTTCGTAGCCAATCCGTACGGCACAGCTGGCGAGCGCATGTACCGTACCGGCGACCTCGTCCGACGCCGTGAGGACGGAAATCTCGACTACATCGGGCGAACCGACTTCCAGGTGAAGTTCCGTGGGCAGCGCATCGAACTCGGTGAGATCGAGACCGTTCTTCTGGCCCACCCCGACGTTTCCCAGGCTGTCGTCTTGGTGACCGTCACCCCGACCGGTGATCAATTGGTCGGTTACGTCGTGCCGGGTCCGGGCCGAAACATCGATGCTGCAGTGCTCAGTGAGTTCGCCGGGCGAAGCCTCCCGTCGTACATGGTTCCGGCCGCGCTGATGGTGTTGGATGCGTTGCCGCTCAACACGAGTGGCAAATTGGATCGTGCCGGGTTGCCCGAGCCGGTGTTCGCGAGTGCGAAGCAGTACCGCGAGCCCCGCACCGACATCGAGCGGGTTGTCGCTGACGTCTTTGCCGACGTACTCGGTGTCGAGCGCGTCGGTATTGACGACGACTTCTTCGAGCTCGGTGGAAACTCTCTGGTTGCAACACAATTGGTGACTCGAGTGGGTTCGGCGTTGGGAGTGCAACTCGGCGTTCGAGAGCTTTTCGAATCCACCACGGTCGCTACTCTGGCCGCCCGCGCAGAGTTGGTGGCGGGCAACGCCAGGCAGCTCGCGCCGCTGATCGCCAAGCCTCGTCCCGAGGTCGTCCCGCTCTCGCTTGCGCAGCAGCGCATGTGGTTCATCAACCGTCTCGATCCGTCGACGCCCGCGTACAACCTTCCGTTCACGGTCCGGCTCACCGGTTCGGTGGACCCGTCCGCCCTGCATGCCGCGGTGATGGATCTTCTCGAGCGGCACGAGTCCTTGCGGACGATCTACCCTGATGTCGACGGAACTGCGCAACAGTTGGTTCTGCCGGTCGACCGCGCCGCGGTGGAGTTGAACCCGGTCAAGATTCGGAATTCGCATCTCGACGCGGCCCTGTTCGACGTCGCGTCTCGCGGCTTCGACGTGACGCTCGAAATCCCGGTACGGGTTGCTCTCTTCGAGGTGTCTCCGACGGACTACGTCCTGGTGATGGTTCTCCATCACATCGCTGCAGACGGACTGTCGTTCCGTCCGCTCGCACGTGACCTTCTCGTCGCATACTCGGCGCGAAGTGAGAAGTCTGCGCCGGCGTGGACGCCGCTGCCGATTCAGTACGCCGACTACGCCCTGTGGCAGCGCGAAGCACTGGGATCCGACGAAGACCCGCGCTCGGAGTCGTCTCGCCAGATCAACTTCTGGCGCCGGGCACTTGCCGATCTGCCGGATCAGTTGGATCTGCCGACCGACCGACCTCGTCCTGCCATCGCGTCCAATCACGGTGCCAAGCACCATTTTCAGATCAGCGAACGCACGACGCGCAAGTTGAACGAGTTGGCGCGCTCGAGGAGCGTCTCGCTGTTCATGGTGTTGCAGGCGGCGTATGCAACGCTGTTGAGCCGGCTCAGTGGTACCTCCGACATCGCGATCGGTGCCCCGATCGGTGGGCGAGGCGATCAAGCGCTCAACGACGTGATCGGCATGTTCGTGAACACCCTGGTGCTTCGCACCGAGGTCGATCCGAACGAACGATTCGAAGAGTTGCTCGCTCAGGTAAGGGAATCGGGCTTGTCTGCCTACGGGCATGCCGATGTGCCGTTCGAGCGGTTGGTCGAAGTTCTGAGTCCGGCGCGTTCGCAGGCTCGACACCCGCTGTTCCAGGTTGCGCTCACTGCGGAGATCAGTGGACGACGCGAACTGGAATTCTCAGGTGTCAAAGCAGTTGCAGCTGAATTGGAAGTGCCGGTCGCCAAATTCGATCTCGAGCTCATGGTGTCCGAGAATCCTGAAGGCAGCGAAGACTCGGACGTCTTGAGCGCCACCTTCACCTATGCCACGGACCTGTTCGATCCGGCCACGGTGAACACTTTCGCTACTCGGTTCGTGCGCATCCTCGATGCCGTGGCTATCCGACCTGAAACGATCGTCGGCGATATCGACCTGCTCTCACGCTCCGAGCGCACCGATCTGACGGTCGTAGCCGCGGATGACACGATGCCCCGGCAGAGTCTCGTCGACATCTTCCTGTCCGGCACGGCTGAGGCGGATTCGGTTGCTGTGCGCTTCGAGGGTCGATCGATCACCTATCGAGAGCTCGATGAGCAGTCGTCGAAGCTCGCACGGGTTCTGATCGGACGTGGCGCCGGCCCCGAGACCATTGTTGCTCTCGCCTTTCCTCGCTCGTACGAGATGGTCTGTGCAGTATGGGCGGTGGCGAAGTCAGGGGCGGCATACGTCCCAGTCGACCCGAGTTATCCGGAAGATCGTGTCCGGCACATGCTGGCCGATTCTTCGGCCGCGATCGGACTCACGTCGGGACAGTTCGTAGATCAGCTTCCTGCGGTCACAGAATGGTTGGTCCTTGACGGCCAGGCGCTGAACGGAGAACTGTCGGCGCAATCTTCAGCGCCGGTCACGGACGAGGACCGAATCGCTCCGATTCACAATTCTCACGTTGCATATGTCATTTACACATCCGGTTCCACGGGAAAACCGAAGGGTGTCAGCGTCACTCACGGTGGACTCCGTGGGGTCAGAGACGCAGCACAGCGTCGCTACGAGGTAGAACAGTCCTCGCGCTTCCTCCATATCTGTTCACCGAGCTTCGACCCGTCGGTACTCGAATGGATGGTCGCCTTCTCCGCAGGTGCAACTTTGGTGATCGTTCCGTCGACAATTATCGGTGGACACGAGTTGTCGGATCTTCTTCATTCCGAGAAGGTCACACACGCGATCATCACTCCCGCAGTACTCGGGACCATGGAGCCGGCAGAGCTGCCTGAATTGCGAGTCGTCTCCGTCGGCGGTGACGTGACCACTCCCGAGTTGCTGGCGAAATGGGCCCCAGGGCGCGCCTACTTCAATGGGTATGGTCCGACCGAGACCACTATCATCTCGTCGTTCGGCGATCTCGCGATCGGCCGATCGATCGACATCGGGCGTCCCGTCGAGGGCATGTCGGCACTGGTACTCGACGAGCGTCTGCATCCTGTTCCAGTCGGTACCAGGGGAGAGCTCTACTTTGCGGGCGCTGCATTGGCTCGCGGCTACCATGAGCGGCGAGGCCTTTCTGCGGAACGGTTTGTCGCCAACCCGTATTCGCCGGATGGCGAGCGAATGTACCGGACCGGCGATGTCGTGCGCTGGACCGGCGGAGACGCGCGCGGTGACGCGGGGGTTCTCGAATACGTCGGCCGCAGTGACTTCCAGGTCAAGGTTCGCGGATTCCGTATCGAACTCGGTGAGATCGACGCAGTTCTGTCCTCGCACGAGTCTGTGCGCTTCGCGGTGACGGTCGGAAGCGAAGGCGCGGCGGGTGTCACAACCCTCGTTTCCTACGTCGAACTGGCTGACGGGTCGAGTTTCGATCGGGACGTGCTCGCCTCGTTCGTGGCGGAGGCTCTGCCGAGCTACATGGTTCCGTCCGTCATCATGGAACTCGCTGAGGTTCCGTTGACCCCGGTGGGCAAATTGGATCGCCGGGCTTTGCCGGAGCCTGTTTTCGAGGTCCGCGAGTTTCGTGCACCGACCACGCCGGTGGAAGAGATTGTCGCGCAGGTGATTGCGGATGTTCTCGGAGTGGAACGAGTCGGCCTCGACGACGACTTCTTTGAACTCGGTGGCAACTCCCTGGTGGCTACTCAGGTCACCTCCCGATTGGGGCGGGCGCTCGACACTACGGTGCCGGTGCGAACGCTATTCGACGTTTCCACCGTCGAGGCGCTCGCCGCACACATCGAGTCGCACGTAGGTAGCGGCGGGCAGAAGGCGCTCGTCGCACAGGTGCGTCCCGCGGAAATTCCGTTGTCGCTGGCGCAGCAGCGCATGTGGTTCCTGAACCGCTTCGACACCGACTCAGCTGCTTACAACATCACTTTTGCTCTGCACCTGACTGGTCATCTCGATACTGCCGCGATGGAAATGGCGCTGGAGGACGTACTGGCCCGGCATGAGGTGCTCCGAACGGTATATCCGGACGGGGCTTCCGGACCGAAGCAGTCGATTCTGTCGCTCTCGGAGGCGTTCGGCGGGCTGACCGTGGAGTCGGTTTCGGATCAGGACGAGCTCGAAAGTCGAGTCGCTGCAATCGGATCCTCAGCGATCGACGTCACCGTCGACGTGCCGATCCGTGTCCGCCTGTTGACGGTCAGCGACACCGAGCACACCCTTGCGATCGTGGTTCATCACATCGCCGCTGACGGTTGGTCGATGGCGCCCCTGGCTCGCGACGTCATGATTGCCTACTCGGCACGGAAGGACGGGATCGCGCCGGCGTGGCAGCCGTTGACTGTGCAGTACGCCGACTATTCGTTGTGGCAGCGTGAGGTTCTGGGGTCGGAAGACGACTCGGAATCACTGATCTCGCAGCAGATCTCGTACTGGACCGAGACTCTGGCAGACCTACCGGATGTGATCGAGCTTCCGTCGGACCGGTCTCGGCCTGATGTGGCGTCGATGCGCGGCGAGCGATTCGCGTTCGAGATCTCCGGGGATGTGCACCGTCGATTGGACGCGCTGGCACGGGAGAACAACGCGACGCTCTTCATGGCGTTGCACTCGGCGCTTGCCGTTCTGATGGCCCGACTGAGCGGGACCTCGGACATCGCCGTGGGCACTCCTGTTGCCGGTCGCGGGGACGAGGCGCTCGACGATCTCGTCGGTATGTTCGTCAACACGCTTGTTCTGCGCACCGAGGTCGACCAGACCCAGGCATTCACGGATCTGCTGGCTGCGGCGAGTGATTCTGCGCTCGGAGCGTTCGCTCACTCGGACGTGCCCTTCGAGCGGTTGGTGGACGTCTTGGCTCCCGCCCGGTCGCAGGCCCGACATCCGCTGTTCCAGGTTGTGCTGTCCTTGCAGAATCTCGCGCAAACGGCATTGGAACTGCCGGGACTGGCGATCAAGGCCGCCGAAATCGACACGACCACTGCCAAGTTCGACCTCGAACTCGCAGTAACAGAGTCGATCGGCGAAGACGGGATCCAGCAAGGGCTCTCGGCCGAATTCACGTTTGCTGCAGATCTGTTCGACGCTTCGACGGTCGAGGGCTTTGCTCGGCGTCTGGTTCGTATCCTCGAGACTGTCGTGTCGGTTCCTTCGATTGTCGTCGGTGACATCGATATTCTCGATGCGACCGAGCGGGGTGTACTGGCCGATGTTCATGGAGGTCAGTCGGTCTCGGGAACCCTGGTCGAGATTCTCACAGCGGCGGCCGCTGTGGATCCGTCGGCGGATGCGATTCGCTTCGACGGTCAGTCGATCAGCTACCGCGAACTCGACGAGCGGTCGTCGCGACTCGCTCGTGTTCTGATTGAGAAGGGCGTCGGGCCGGAGGATCGGGTCGCGATCGCGATTCCGCGTTCGGCCGATTCAGTTCTCGCTCTGTGGGCAGTGGTGAAATCGGGTGCTGCATTCGTGCCCGTCGACCCGACGTATCCGGTTGACCGTATCGCCCACATGATCTCCGATTCCGGTGCGGTGCTGGGTCTTGCGCTCAGTGACGTCGAGGCAGGATTGCCGTCGGCGTTGGCGTGGGTTGTTCTCGACGACGAGAAGACAGTGGCGGCGTGCGCGGCAGAATCTTGCGCGCCGGTGAGTGATTCGGATCGACGCAGTGCGATCGACGAGCGGCAGCCTGCTTACGTCATCTACACCTCTGGCACCACGGGTCTGCCCAAGGGCGTTGTGGTCACCAATGCGGGTGTGGCGAACTTCTGCGCCGAGCAGGTCGAGCGCTATGCGCTGACCGCGGATGCTCGAACGCTGCATTTCGCCTCGCCGAGTTTCGATGCTTCTGTTCTCGAGTTGCTGATGGCATTCGGAGCAGCATCGACGATGGTGATTGCGCCGACGACGGTGTACGGCGGCGCGGAATTGGCCGAGATCTTGCGCTCGGAGGGCGTGACGCATGCGTTCGTGACGCCCGCTGCGCTGGCATCAGTGGATCCGAGCGGGCTCGACGCGTTGCGGGTGGTTGTCGTCGGTGGCGAAGCCAGTTCGCGGTCTCTCGTTGCCAAGTGGGCGGTGCCGCTTCCGGATGGCGGTGTGCGTGGATTCTTCAATGCGTACGGTCCGACGGAGTCGACAGTCGCCTCGAACATCAGCGATACGCTGACCGCGTTTGATCGTATGAACATCGGCGGCCCGATTCGGGGAATGGCCGCGCGGATCTTGGACGGCCGCTTGCAGCCCGTTCCGGTTGGTGTCGCAGGTGAGTTGTACGTGTCGGGTGTTCAGGTCGCTCGTGGATACCTGGGACAGCCGGCATTGACAGCGGGTCGTTTTGTCGCAGACCCGTTCGGGGCGCCGGGAGAGCGGTTGTACCGCACGGGTGACGTGGTCCGGTGGATCGACGGTGGCGCAGTGGAGTACGTGGGCCGCAGTGACTTCCAGGTCAAGATCCGTGGGTTCCGTATCGAACTCGGCGAGATCGAGGCCGCGCTGACCCGTTGCGCGGGCGTTGCGCAAGCTGTTGCTCTCGTTCGTTCCGACGATCACTTCGGAGATCGTCTCGTTGCATACGTCGTGCCGCAGGCCGGCGCCGAGGTGGATCCCGCACAGGTCATCGAGTCGGTGTCGACGTTCCTGACCGGCTACATGGTCCCCGACTCGGTACTGGTACTCGATTCGATTCCGTTGACCACCGCGGGCAAGACGGACATCAAGGCTCTGCCCTCGCCCGTGTTCGAGTCCAAGGTGTACCAGGCGCCGATCACGACCGTCGAAGAGACTGTCGCGCAGGTGTTCTCCGAAGTTCTCGGAGTCGCACTGGTTGGCCGCGACGACGATTTCTTCGAACTCGGCGGCAACTCGTTGATCGCGACCCGTGTCGCCGCTCGGCTGGGAGAGGCGCTCGACACAAGCGTTCCGGTTCGTGCGCTCTTCGAAGCGTCGACCGTGCAGTCACTCGCCGTCCGGCTCGAGCTGCACGCCGGTTCGGGCGCCACCGCCCCACTGGTGCAGCAGCCCCGGCCAGCTCGGATCCCACTTTCGTTGGCGCAGCAGCGCATGTGGTTCCTGAACAGGTTCGAACCCGCGTCGGCAGTGAACAACGTCCCGGCGGCGATCAGGATTTCGGGCGCCCTCGATGTGGCAGCTCTTGACGCCGCCGTGATCGATGTCGTGGGCCGACACGAATCACTGCGAACTGTGTATCCAGACGTCGACGGCGTCGGCTATCAGGACGTCCTCGACGTCCAAGACGTTGTCGTCGATCTCAGCCCCGTGTCGATCACGGAAGATCGCCTGGCTGCGGGCGTCGCCGAGCTGGCGACAGTCGGCTTCGACGTGACGTCCGAAGTCCCGTTGCGCGCCAAGCTCTTCAAAGTCGGCGACAGCGAATACGTTCTGGTGTTCGTCGTGCATCACATCTCGACCGACGGTTTCTCGATGGGTCCGTTGACCCGTGACGTGATGGTTGCCTACGAAGCACGTACACGAGCGTCGGTGCCGGCTTGGACGCCGTTGCCGGTGCAGTACGCCGATTACTCGTTGTGGCAGCGTGAGGTTCTCGGGTCCGAGGACGATCCGCGGTCCGTGATCGCGAAGCAGATTGCGTTCTGGTCGGATGCGTTGGCTGATCTTCCGGAGCAGTTGGATCTGCCTGCCGATCGTCCGCGTCCCGAGGTCGCTTCAGGGCGCGGAGCCGAGGTCGAGTTCGATATCGACGCCACCCTGCACGAAGCTGTCAATTCGATTGCGCACAGCAGTAACTCGACACCGTTCATGGTTGTTCACGCAGCGCTCGCCGTCGTACTTTCTCGTTTGTCCGCAACGACCGACATCGCGATCGGTACACCGATCGCGGGTCGCGGTGAGGCGCAGCTCGACGATCTGATCGGTATGTTCGTCAACACTTTGGTGTTGCGTACCGAGGTTGATCCGTCGATGTCGTTCACGGATCTGTTGGCTTCGGCGCGTGAAGTGGATCTACAGGCGTTCGCGCATGCGGATGTTCCGTTCGAGCGTGTAGTGGAGGTTCTCGATCCGGTTCGTTCGCAGGCTCGTCATCCGCTGTTCCAGGTGGCATTGACGTTCCAGAACCACGAACAGACAACGCTCGAACTGGGCGACCTCGAAGTGTCGATCGAAAGTGCCGATCTTGCGCTGGCGAAATTCGACCTCCAGTTGACCCTGACCGAACGAACCGACGAGGCCGGCGCACCCGCCGGAATGTCCGCCTCTTTGACGTATGCGACGGATCTGTTCGACGAGTCGACCGTTGTGGAATTCGGTGATCGGCTGGTAAGGACCTTCCGTGCGGTGACTGCTGATCCCACCGTAGCGGTGGGTGACGTTGACATCTTGGTCGATGGAGAACGAAACCTGCTGTCCCGCTTCAGTGCCGGCCAGATCGATCGTGGTGTGGATTCGACGTTGTCGGCGTGGTTCGATGATGCTGCTGCGCGGTTTGGTGATCGGACCGCGGTGCGGTTTGGTGGCGAGTCGTTGTCGTATGGCGAGTTGTCGGTGCGGGCTAATCGTTTGGCGCGCAGGTTGATTGCTCAGGGTTGTGGTCCGGAGTCGTTGGTGGCGGTGGCGTTGCCGCGGTCGGCGGATCTTGTGGTGGCGTTGTTGGCGGTGGTGAAGTCCGGTGCGGGGTATCTGCCGGTGGATCCGTCGTATCCGGCTGATCGTGTCGAGTTCATGTTGGCCGATGCTGCTCCGGTGGCTGCGATTTCGTGGTCCGGGCGTGAGTTGGTGTTGCCCGCTGGTCTGCCGGTGGTTGATATCGACGCGGTGGAGGTGTCGGAGTTCGATGGTTCGGCGGTGGCGGATGCGGATCGTGTTGCGCCGTTGCGGTCGTCGAATGTTGCGTATGTGATTTACACGTCGGGTTCGACGGGTCGCCCGAAGGGTGTGCAGGTTCCGCACACGACGGTGGCGAAGTTGTTTGCGAATACCGAGGGTGTGTACGGGTTCGACGAATCCGATGTGTGGACGATGTTCCACAGTTATGCGTTCGACTTCTCGGTGTGGGAGTTGTGGGGTCCGCTGCTCTACGGCGGCACGTTGGTGGTTGTGGATTATGTGACGTCGCGGTCGCCGGAGCAGTTCTTGGAACTGCTTGCTGCTGAGCGGGTGACGGTGCTCAATCAGACGCCGTCGGCGTTCTATCAGTTGGCCGAGGCTGATCGGTTGGCGTCGGAATCCGGTCAGGCCGCTGAGTTGTCGTTGCGGTGGGTTGTTTTCGGCGGCGAGGCGCTCGAGCTGCGTCGCTTGTCGGATTGGTACGGCCGCCGCGGTGACTCCGCGCCGACGTTGGTGAACATGTACGGCATCACGGAGACGACGGTGCATGTGAGC